>JACPYM010000034.1 GCA_016196035.1 Acidobacteriota bacterium
GCAGTACCGCGCGCGTCAGCAAGCGGAGACTCAGGGTGTGCCGTATTACGCCAGCGTTGACGCACCGCTTGCTGACGCGCGCGGTACTGCCCCGGAGCGCGCCGCCCGTACATTCAATTGCAAACTGATCTAAGGCTGACTTGACGTTTTCCCAATGTTTTACCAGTAATGATGGGCAAACGGTTTGAGACGTGTCTCGTATAACTGCCGCACCGCTTGCATCGTCGCGTCATCCAGCGCAGGCAAGTCTGCCGCCGCGCAATTCTCGGCGGCTTGGGCAGGGCGGCGCGCGCCTGGAATCGAGCAAGTCACGGCCTCGAACATCTGAATCCATCGCAATGCAAATTGCGCCAGTGTGACGCCGCTGGGCACGAGCTTTTTTAGTTCATCCACCGCCAACAACTGCGTTTCGTAATCAATCCCCGAAAACGTCTCGCCCCGATCAAACGCCTCGCCGTGCCGATTGAAGGCCCGATGATCGTCAGCGGCAAAGGTGCTGGCGCGCGTCAGCCTGCCCGTCAACATGCCCGACGACAGCGGCAAGCGCGCCAGAATGCCGACCCGTTTCTTTTGCGCTTCGGCGAAGAATAACTCCGCCGGGCGCTGGCGAAAGGCGTTGAAGATGATTTGCACTGACTGCACGCCGGGGTATTCGATAGCTTTCAAGGCTTCTTCGACGCGTTCGACGCTGACGCCATAAAAACGCAGCTTGCCTTGTTCGACCAATTTGTCCAGCGCGGCAAACACTTCGGGATGGTAATAAACGTCAGTGGGTGGGCAATGCAGTTGCAACAAATCGAGCGTCTCGGTTTCGAGGTTCTGTAAACTGCGTTCGACAAACGCCGTTAGGTTGGCGGCGGTGTAACCATCAGCTATGTGCGGATTCAAACGGCGACCGGCTTTGGTGGCGATGATGATGTTGGCGTCAGGGCGGGCGCGTTTAAGCTGCGCCAGCAAATGTTCGCTGTGGCCGTCGCCATACACATCCGCCGTGTCAAAAAAGTTGACGCCCAAATCTATGGCCCGGTGCAAGGCGGCCAGCGACTCCTGGTCATCCACCGCGCCCCAGGCGCTGCCGATGGCCCAGGCGCCGAAACTGATGGTGGAAATGCGCCAGCCTGTCCGGCCCAATTCACGATATTGCATCTACGGTCTGCTCCTCATTGATGTACAGGATAGAATTGCGAGGGGCCAATCATCTTGGCTGGCTGCGGTTTTCGCAAGCCGCCTGGGTACGCAGCGCTGCCAGCGTGCGGGACTGATTCAAAGACGCCCTAGTCTCACCGGATTTTGTGGTTTGGTGTTTTCCAGCGCCAGCGGCGCGAAATGTTTATAGCAACCAGCCGAAGCTAGGCGCTGAGCTCCGTTAGGAGCGACATCTGAGCGTCGGCAGATACCGCCCCGCTGGGGCTCGCGTGCTTTTTCGCACTCCAACTATAAACATTTCGCCCCGCCGGGGCTGTCACCACAAAATCCGCTGTGACCAGGAAAATCTGTCAATCCTGTGAAATTGTGACTTGGGTTAGCGGAACTTGGTTCCTGAAAGTGGCGAGCATGAATAGACCCTGGGTGCGTACCCAAGTTGTTTGCCAGAGCGCCGCCCCGTGTGGCAGCATCCGCAACTCATCTCTATACCCTTGTTTCGCGAAGGCATCCCTCGATATGAAAAAGTTACTGTTGGTCTTGCTCGTTTTGCTGTTGCTCGTGCCCGCTTTCCTGCATTACAGCTATCTGCCCAGCCGGGCGAAAGCCATGAATCCCACGCTCAACGCGCCACCTTACGCGGCTTCCACCGCAGCCAAAGCGCTGCATCAAATGCTGCGCGTGGCCGATATGCACGCCGATTCGTTGCTGTGGGGACGCGACCTGAATCAACGCAGCGCCTGGGGCCATGTGGATGTGCCGCGTCTGTTGGAAGGCAACGTCGTGTTGCAGGGCTTCACGGTCGTGACCAAAGTGCCGCAGAACATGAACATCGAGAGCAACACAGGAGATTCAGATCAAATCCGCTTGCTCTCCGTCGCCAGTTTCTGGCCGCCCAGCGCCTGGTCGAGCCTGACCGAACGTGCGTTGCATCAGGCCGCCTTGCTGCACAAATACGCCGCCGCTTCCGGTGGCAAACTGACGATCATCAAATCGCAAGCCGATATGTTTCAGTACATGGAACGCCGCAAACAAGACCCGCATATCACTGCCGGTTTTCTGGGTATCGAAGGCGCGCACGCGCTGGATGGCAAGCTGGAAAATCTGGATCGGTTGTATGCGGCGGGCTATCGCATGATCGGCCTGGCGCACTTTTTCGACAATGAATTTGCCGGTTCGGCGCACGGCGTAACCAAAGGCGGCCTGACGCCGTTGGGCAAACAACTGGTCGAAAAGCTCGAAGAGAAAAAGATGTTCATTGATTTGGCGCACGCTTCGCCCGCTGTCATTAACGATGTGTTGAAGCTGGCCCGGCGTCCGGTGTTGGTGTCGCACACGGGCGTGCGCGCCACCTGCGACAACGCCCGCAACCTGAGTGACGAGCAACTCAAGCGCATTTCGGATTCCGCCGGCGTCGTCGGCATCGGGTTTTGGGACACGGCCACCTGCGGCAAAGATGCCAAAGCCATCGCCCAAGCAATTCGGCACGCCGTGGATGTGATGGGCGTAGACCACGTGGCGCTGGGTTCCGATTTTGACGGGGCCATCGCCGCGCCATTCGATGCGACGGGGCTGGTGCAGATTACTGACGCCTTGCTACAAGAGAAATTCAGCGAAGCCGACATTCGCAAAATCATGGGCGAGAACGTCATTCGGACGCTGCAGTTCTTTTTGCCCTGAATTTATGTGTGAGCCACACGGCTGCCAGCATAAACCAGGTGCTGGCAGAAATGGCCGCGCCGATGAGCAAGCTCAGGGGGCGAAAGCGTAACTCGACCGTATGCTCGCCAGCGGGCAAGACAATTCCGCGAAGCAGGTAATCCACCCGCAATACTTCCGCTGGTTTGCCATCCACCGTGGCGCGCCAACCTGGGAACCACGGTTCACTCAAAACTAAGAGCGCAGTCTGCGTGTGCTTGGTTTGTGCGCGCAGATAGCCGCTCCGACGCGCGGCAATATTGACTTGGCCCGGCGTGGCTGCCGCAACAGGCGTGCTTAACAGGGAACTCACTTGCTGTTGCGCATCCGATTCGATCAAGGCGACGCGCTGTGGATCGAACTCGCCCAGCGCCGCATCGCGCGTTTCACCACGCAGTATGGCCTGCTGTTGAGTTTCATCACGCACGGCGATTTGTGACACTAGCCAGGCGCGCGGCAGGGCTTGCTGATTTTCAAAAATGTAAAAGCCCGTCGTGCCCGCCAACTCAGGACGCGCACGCCAGCGCATCACACCACGCTGGTTGAGCGCGTTAAAGCGTTCGATCAGATGCGGACGCACGACTAGATAACGCACATTCAATAAATCGAGCACGCGGTTTTGCGGTTCAACGAGGTCGAGCCGATGGCTGAAACCGGCTTCGTCAATGCCGGTCAGTTCGCGATAACGCCACAAAATCAACGGGTCACGCCCGACCGTCAGTTCGTGTCCGTAATACCAAAACGGATCGAAGGCATAAGGCCCAGGCTCGCTCAATAAATGATAGCGCAGCGGCTCTGTCGCGTTTTGTTGCGCCGCGAGTTGCGGCGCAAACCCGGTGCCCAACAGCGGCTCAAACCCGGTGCTTGAGCGAATCGGCGTCACCAGCGCGTACAACTGGTAATCTACCAGCAAGGCCAACAACAACAACCAGCACCAGCGTTGCGCCTTCACACGCGTGAAAAAGAGCAACCCCAGCGACGCCACACCTGCCGTGATCACCGGCACCACAAATTCCGCTGGTGCATTACGCAAAAAGCCTGGCGGCAAATCCCAATGCGTTGCGGCGCGCACGCAGCTTTCTACCGCCCACGGCCAACGCCACACGCTGAGTGCGAAGGCCGCACAGAGCACAAACAACAAGCTGCTCGCCCAACGCACGCTACGCCGCACTGCCGCGCCATCCAGCACGTCATTCGAGGCGCGCAACATTCGGTCAACCGCTACACCTGCCAACAGCGCGGTCGTCAGCGCCGCCACCATCCACCAGCGATTGGTGCAGCGGAAGCCGCCCAGCAAGGTGTAGCGTTGATACAACCGCGCTGCTTCACCCAGATATGCGCCACTCGCCAGCAGCAGGGCTATGAATGTCGCGACGAGCCAGAACATGCCTGCCCGGTTGCGCGCACGCACAACCAGCCACGCGCCTGCTAACGCCAGCGCCAAGGCGAGCGGCCCCAGATACAAGACTGTTTCGTTGTGATGCCAGTATGCGCCCCAGAAACCCAGTTTGTACGGGCTGACGTGGCCTACGCCGCCGTGCCAAAACGGGAAGATTGCGGTAAGCCAAGTCACCGGATGCAAACTGTTAAGCGCGAATTCTTCGAAGCGGTAATGTGGGCGAATCGAATAGCGACTGAGTTCAACCGCAGGCAGCAATTGTACGGCAGACAGTAACCCGCCCAAAACGTAGATCAACAAACAACGGCTGAGAAAGGCGAGACGGGGAACGGTAGCGCCCCGATTCTCTGTGCCAGTCTCACCAAAACCCAACATATCTTCAGGCCGCCGCCAAAACGCACAAAAGAGCGCATAGCCGCACGCCAGCAAGGCGCTGTACACCAGCATCTGCGGATGCCCGGCAAAGAATTGCCACGCGACAACGACACCGCCCAGAATGACTTCGCGCCGTCCGCCGCCACGCCAGAGCCGTTCGATGCAGTAAATCACCAGCGGCACCAATGCATAACTGCGCGGCGTGCTGGGATACAAAATGCGCCCGACCAGAAAGCCGTTGAAGGCGTAGATCACTGCTGTCACCGCGCTGGCCTGGCGCAACAATCCCATGCTGCGCGCGCAGGCATACGCCGCCAACAGCGCCAGCACGAAGGTCAAAATCTGCGAGAGCGTCAGCATCGGGCCGGTCGGGCTGAGCAACAGCGGCCAGATAAAAGGATCGAGCAACCCCGCCTGCAAATTGGTGAACAGCGGCAAGCCGCCGAAGGGGCCGGGGTTCCACCAGGGAAATTGACCCGCGCGCAACTGCTCTGCCGCCAGCTTCACCAGCGGGTACAAGAACATCGCCACATCGCCGCTTGCGAGCGTCGTGCGGCCCAGCGTCTCTTGCCAGAAAAAGGCGAAGGGCAGCAGCAGCAAGGCCAGCAGTTTTAAGCGATGTCGTGGGAACGTCGAAAAGAATTGCTTCATCGTTGCCGGGAAATCTCAAGGTCGGGAGTCGAATCTCTCCGGTTCGGCTCAGCGCAAGTGTGTTGCAGGAAACTGATGCCGAGCCGTAACGCCCAGCTATCTTAGCTTGACGCACAGATTTTGGCGACCAGCTAACCAGCGCGAGTGTCCGTCAACATTTTGCGCGAGGCTGCGACACAGCGGGCCAATAGTCGGTGCGGCACGAGTAGCGCAACCCTGCCGAGGTTGCGCGGCTTCAGGTATTTCAACCTGGGTTGTCAGTGACAGAACGGCGAAGCCCGCGCAACCTCGGCAGGGTTGCGCTACGCATGTGCCAGCCGCTCTTCCCCTCAAAACACTCCTCGCAAAACTTTGATAGGCATTCGCTGGCAGGGAATTCAGGCGAGAAACGCGCCGTCAAAGACTTGCGCCCAACCCGCGCGGCGCTGCAACAACGCGGGTTTGATGTCGCCAGCACGTTGCCCGTGCGCCTGGCAATTGGCGAGATACGCATCCGCGCCCTGGCCGCGAATGCGGAAGACGCGCAACGCGCCGAGTTGGCCGAGGTCGCGGCAATAGCGGTAATGGAAATTTTCCTGCAAGGCCGTTTCCAACGCCTCGGCCAGCGCGCGCAACATTGCCGCAGCGGCATCAATTTCGATGTAGAGCGTATAAGCGGGTGGTTGCAACGTGGTTTCGCAGGCGAGCAGCGTGAAGGTGGGCTGTAGCGACAAACGCGCGAGCACTTCAGTCAATGCTGGCGACACATGCCGTTCATTCAACTTTTCGCCGAACCAGTCGGAGACCTGCGCGGCCCGGCCCACAAAACGCAGGCGCGGGCTTTGACCTTGATGACCGGCGACTTCGACCAGGTCTTGCAGTTGGTACCGATACAACCCGCCACTGGTCGTCAGCACTACGGCATAACATCGCCCAGCTTCCAACTCATGCGCGAGTCTTGGTTGCGCTGTCTGGCACGCGCCGGTCGCCGCATCGGCGGGCAGGAATTCAAAAAAATGCGAACGCAGGGCGAGCAATGCGCCCGCTTGGTTCCAGGTTGGGAACGAGACAAAGCCTTCGGTGGCCAGCAAGCCTTTGCCTTGCAATCGGGCGTGTGGGAACACGCGCGCCAGAGCTTCGGCATACGGCGCGGCTTGCGCATCAGCCCAGCAACTGAGCACGCGCAAGCGTGGCCACAAGCGCGTGTGCAACTCGGCGGACGTGCGACTCGCTTGAAAGGCCGCGCTGATTTCAGCCGCGCGTTTTGGCGCGGGGCGCAACGCAGTCTGTAGTTCAGCGCGCACGTCAGCCGCCAACGCCACGCTCAACGTGCCGCGCGCGATGTCTTCAACCAGCGCTTGCCGCCATGCTCCCAAACCTTCCACCAGCAATGTCAGAAAGGTTGGGTTCCAAACCGAAATCAACGCCAGCGCGCGGGTGCGCAAGAGAAACAGCAACGTGACGTAACGAAACGCTTCCATCTCTTCGATCAAGCGCACGCACGACGGCACGGCCAGTACGGCTTGCGCTAGGCGGCGTTGCCAACCGCCCAGATATGCGCTGTCGTCTTCAAACCCAATCGGCACGCCGCCCGCTGTGTGCGCGGCGCGTTGCGTGACCGGCGAGACAGACCAATACGCCTGCCCGCCCAACAAACGCGGTTCGTGCCAATGCAAATCGCAGAGCCAGGCGGCCAGTGCGCGTTGAAATTCGTGTTTCAGTTCGGCGGTGTAGGGAATCAGTTTGGTTGCAGCGCTCGAACCGCTGGTTGGTTCCAGCAACAGCACAGGCGCGCGTGTCAACACCGCCTGTTGCCCAGCGCTGATGGCGGCGAGGTGCGTTGCGTAATCTTCGTAAGTCGAAAGCGGCACGCGCGCTTGATATTCCGCCACCGAATGGATCGAAGCGAAGTCATGCTGTTGTCCAAATGACGTGTCGGTATTGCGGCGCAGATAACGCAGCAGCAATTGCCGTTGCGCGCGTGCCGGATCGCGTTGCGCCAAGCGCAACTGCAATGCTTCCGGCCCACACGAGGCCAGCCAGAGGCCATTAGCGACGAGACGTGTGAGCATGCGCGTTAGGCCTGTTGGGGCTTGCGGCGGAAGAATGCCGCGCCCGCGAGCAAGCCGAGGATTGCGCCAATCACCAAACCGATCAGACCCGACGTCCACAAGACATGCTGTGACACCAGCAGCAAAACCGGATTGTCGAAGGCATCCGTCGAAGCGTGAAAGCTGCGAATCATCCAGCCATCAGTGTCTGTTGGGCCATCCGGCGTTTTGAACACAGTGATGGTGAAGCGGCTGTTCAAACCGAATCGCTTGCCATCCGTCAGCACATATTGATCGTTCATCTGGCCGTAGGAGAGACCGACGTCATTATGCACTGTGCGCGATTCGACAATCGGGTCGGCGGTAAAACTCGCCACCCGATGGCCGGGCGCTTTGAGCATGCGCTCGTAATAATCCAGCAAGGCTTGGCGGCCTTTGAGCACTGCGCCATCGGGGAAGATGATCACCACATCGGGATGCAGGTACCGTGTCAGCGCGGCGGTGTCGCCACGGTTATAAGCTTCTTTGACGGCGCTGCGCAGGCGATCCAGTCCCACCGTCGAAGTGTCGCCAGCCGTGGATGGCGCAGGTTCCGCCGCCGTGACAGGGATAGCGGCCAAGGCAAACAGCAGGCCGACAAACGAGGCGAACAGCAACGTTGATTTTGCGATCATTGGGGCTCCTTTTTTTGGTTGGTTACACCACGTGAAGCGCTGGCCAGCCAGCGCAAATAGTCAACCAGTTGACGATCTGCGCCGATCAGGTGCGCGGGGTCGTAATGCACATCGTTGAGCAATTGCGTGTCCGGTTTGAGAAAGGCGCGAATGAAATGACGTTTGACCCGCACGTCGCATTGATCGAGCGCGCGCCAGCCCGGACGCCGCCGCCGCCAGATGGTCACGCGCACGAGCGACCGCGTGGGCGTGAGCGGGCGGATTTCAGTCATACCGTAACTCGTCGTGCGCGGCGTCTCGTCACGCAAAACATCCGTGTCGTGGAAATGCGCTAGCGTAAAGGCGAGCGTGCCCGACCAAACGGTGACATCCATCGTCACTCTGCGCCCGGCCAAGCGGCGCGTCAGGCGGTCACGCCAATTTGCGCCGCTGACCTCAAAGGTCGCGACGATGCGGCGCGCTGCCGGATGCGGCGTCGTGACCGTTGGCGTGCTGACCAGATGCCGGTCGTGCGCGGCGGCGAAATGTTGCACGTCAAATCCGTTGGTGCCGATCAACCACCACGGGCAATCCAACGTGAATTCAAAGGGCGGCGCGGCGCTCAATTCGGCAGCTTCGGTCGCGGCAAAAAACGGCAGCGGATAGGCCGCTGTTGCCGCCGGAAAGACAAAGACGCGACCGGCGCGTTCAGCGGTGCAATAGGCCTGTTGTTGGGCCGCGCGCGGGATGTGCGCTTGTGTGGGAATCCAGGCGCATTGCCCATCCGCGCCGAAACGCCAGCCGTGGAAGGGGCAAACGATTTGATCGCCGCGCACACAACCTTTCGCCAGGTCAGCGCCCAGATGCCAGCAACGTGCGTCCAGCACGACCGCCTGGCCGCTGCCGGTGCGATACGCCACCAGGCGGCGGCCAAACAGATCAAGACTCAGCGGCTGTTGCGTCACTTGAGCGGCTTGGGCCGCCAGATACCAGCCAAACGGCCACGTGGGAAACGCTGTCGCCGGAGGCGTTAATGCGGACTCAGTGGCAGTTGCGAATGCGCGCGTCATAAGGCTCCTCGTTCAGCCAGGCGTATCGTTGCGGTTGAGCTGCTGCGCCAAGCCCACCAATGCGCCAACCAGCCCAGCGTAATGCCGGGCGGCAGATCCACCCAATAATGCTGCTTGGTGGCGAGCGTCGCGTAACCGATCAACGCGACCCACAGCGGCAGCAACACATTCAACCAGCGCCGCAACGCGCCCGCCGTCACCGCGCTGGCCGTGCAGGCGGAATACGTCGCCAGCGCCATGTGCAGCGACGGAAAGCTATTCGCGGTCGTGTCGTAGCCCACCAGCAAGCGATACAGCGCCTCATCAACAAACGCCGTTGGGCGCGGGCCTGCCACCGGCCAAAGCAAGAAGCAGGTGAAGCCGATCAGCATCACCAGCACAAAGCCGCGCGCATAACGCCGCAACTGCGCGGTGGATTCGCACAGCCACGCCAACGGCAGCAAGAGATAAACGGATTGATAAACCCAAACCCAGCCGGGCGCGAACGGCACGGCGCGATCAACGCTCGTCAATTCAAACTCGGTGGCGGGCCGCCACGGATAATACTCAAGCGCAAAGTAGCCCGCGCAAAAGACCACGGTCAGTGCCGTGCCGAGCGCGAGTTTCAGCGGCCAATGCGCCAGCAAACGATTGCGCAGATGACTAGGCATTGTCTCTCAAAGGATCAGTCGGCGGCTCAACTTTGCGCCCATCCGCCCAACCGGCAAAGGGCGTGAGAATACGACGGCCCGGTGAAACCTCGCCGGGGCCGACCCACGAACCCGGCAGCAAGATTGAATACGCGCCGACCAGCGCATCATTGCCGATGCGCACGGGCGCGGCCAGCAACACTAATTGGCCGCTGTGATTGGGCAGCATCAAATGCGGGCTAATTTTGACGCCCGCGCCAAAGGCTACGCGGTCGCCGATGTCGAGCAACGAACGATCGAGAATCTGCAAGCCCGGTGTCCAGTAAACGAACTTGCCGACGCGCGCGCCCCACAAACGCAGCCAGGTTGAATAGAGTCCCGGCACCAAGCGCAGTAGTTCTTCGAGCCACGGCAGCCGGTTGAAAATCACCTGCCATTGCGAACTGAGCCACCACGTCAGAAAGGGCGCGGAACCGAACGCCATTTGGCCGTCGGGCAAAGGCCGCCACTTCAGCAGCGCGCGCACGGCCAGCGGCGGCAGCAGCAATAACCACGCGGGCGCGAGACACCACGTCCAACGCGGCCAGCGCCCCGTGGCGGGCAAGAAAACGAGCAAGACCGTGCAGACGACATTCAGAAACGGGACATAGCCAGCGGCGATCATCAGCAGGCGTTGGCCCAGCGTCATCGTTAGCGCCGGGTTCGCGGCGCGCGTGCCTTCGCGCAAAAAAGGTTCGGTGGTGGATGGAGTCATAGCGTTTGTTCAACGAATCACTTTGCCCGCAAATCGGTTTTCGACACGCTCCGTGGCCTTGCGCGGCCCGGCCCACATGCGCAGATAAACCCAGGGCAGAAAGACGCGATCATCGCCCGCCGCCCGGCCCAGCTTTTCCAGATGAAGCCAGGAAACCGTCGGATGTTCGTGATGCACGCGATGCCAGTTGTGATTGAGCCACAATTTATCCAGCGGCCACCACAACCAAACGTTGCGCGCGCCCCGCGTGATGTGGCGTTCGGTGGCGTAATGGTGGAGGTATTGCAACCCCGACCACAGCGCGCCGAACACGCCATAAATGACGAGATAATGCGCCAGCGGAATCTGCATCCACCAAACGATCAGCCCGTGCAATACACAAACGCCGAGAGCTTCGAGTTGAATCAGACGGCGGTATTTCGGATTGAGCGCCTCCATAAACGCCGCGCTGGGCCGGTCAAACGCGAACCAGCGGCGTTTGAAGACAAAGGGCAGCAGCAAGACGGCCAAATTGCCGAGCACGATGATCAGATAGAACAGTCCGGTCAAAATGCCGATCCATTGCGTCCATTTCCAGAGCGGTGCTTCGCCCTCGAACCACAGATCAAAGGCCTCGTCATCCGAACGGTTGCGCAGGTGGTGGCCTAGATGGCCCTGCCGCAACAGATGAAACTGCACGGGGAAGAATGCTGCCATCACGACGCCGCCCGCCAGATTGGCGCGCGCGTTGGTGAAGAGCATGCCGTGTTCAGCTTCGTGGATGATGCTGTAAACGCCCACCATCAAGAGCGCGAAGCCGCACGCCAACGCCGCCAGCGCCCACGGCCCAACCACCACGGCAGCCGCGTGAAAGCACGCGAAGATGGCCAGCAGTTGCAACACCATGATCGCTGCATTCAAGCGGTCGGGGATGCGCCAGATGTCGGCAGGCAAACGCTGCAAGGCCGCCGTGTCGAGTGTTTCGCGATAATCCGCTTCGCCTGGCAGCTTGGGCGTGGCGTTGAAGGCGGCGCTGTTCATGCGCTGCCTCCTTCCGCAAAGAGGCGGCGGCGCAAATGGGCGAATTCCGGCAGCCGGTCAAACAACGCGCGGCTGATCGGCGTGGCTTCGGGCGAATACATCATTTGGCGGTAGCCGGGATTCTCAGCCAAGCCCGCCACGGCGTTGAGCAACTGTGGCCGTCGCGTCTCCAAGTCAGGGAATTCCGCCAGTAGTAATTCAATCAGGCGGACGTTGGTGCGTTTCGGTTTGAACAGGAACGCCGTCAAAACGCCCGTCAGCAGCCAGACATTCAAGCGTCGCAACCAGGCCGGGCGGCGTTGATAAAACGCTTCGAGCAAATGCCAGTCGAGTTGCACGTGCCTGATTTCGTCTTCGGCGTGCGCGCGATAAGCGGCCTGGAATTGCGGCTCAACCGTTTCCGCCGCCAGCGCCGCGTAACGCTTGCTCATCATGAGCGAACGCTCCTCCATCAACAGCATCAGCCACAGCAGCAGCGGGAACACACGCGGCCGCGCTGTCATCTGGCGCAGCAACAGCAGGAACAGGCGTGGCAGCCGCACAATGTGATAATCGCTGGTGGCGTACCATTGGCTGGTGGCCAGTTGATTCAGGCGGCGAAACATTTGGGTATGTTGCTGCTCTTCGGTTTGAAAGTTGCGCAAAGCCGTCGCGAGTTCCGCTGGCAGCGGGTTGCGCAACAAACTCGTGAGCACAGGGCCGCCGATTTCCAGTTCAAAAAAACAAATGAGTTCGTTTTGCAGCAGCCCGACCAGTTGGTTGTAGCGCCGCTGTTGCGCGGGGCTGAGTTCGGCAAAGACCGCCGTATGCGCTAGCGGAGCCAGGCTCGGACAAGTGAACAGCCGCGTGTGATCTAGCGGGCGTTCCAATGCCAGCCGCGCCGTCGCCGTGCCGTGCTGGGCGGCTTGGGCGTTGATGCGTTCGATAGGCATGCGGTTGCGCTGGGCAATAGTTAGGTTCATGGGCGGCACATATTGTTCATTGTTCATTTGTCATTGTTCATTGGTGATTGTCAGAAGCGCGTCTGGCTCAGTCGCACTGACAATGAACAATGAACAATGACAAATCCTCAAAAATCATACCTGGTATCTCATCCGCCAACCATCCGCGCGCCTGCGGGCGTCAGGTTGGCGCGCGTCAATTCCGTCAAACATGCCAATTCATCGCCGCGCGCGTGCCCCGGATTCGCCTGCGCAAAAAAGGCGACGTGCGGGTCTTGCAGGCGTTGCGGCGTGAGTTCGGCCACGCCCGGTTGCAGCGGCGCGCTTTGGTTGAATCGAATTACGCCGCCGGTCGCGTCGTATTGCGCACCGAATTTCTGTTGCCCCAATTGATCGAGCAAGCCTTTGAGCGGCGGCGGCGTGGGTTGTTGATAATTCGGATAAAACGCGCGAAAGAAGAGCGGCAGATAGCGATAGGTTTTGTAACCCGAACTGATGAGGAACCAATATGCGCGCGCCGCAGGGATTTGCTCGGCCAAGCTGAAAACATGGCGGCTCCACAAACGCGGCAGCGCCGTTTCGCCCCAATACTCACGCTGAATGATCGTGTCGCCGGAAAAGAACGCGACGACCGGTTGCGCGTCGAGCGTCGCTTGCAAGCGCATCAGCGTCGAAAAGCCGCGCACCCGTTCGGTCAGCGCATCGCGCAAAATGATGGCCCATTCTTTTTCGGCCAGATCGCTTTCAAACTGTTGGCGCGTCGGCCCGGCAAAGTAACGCGCGAGCAGCGCATACATTTGCTCAAGCTCGCGCGCACGCAATGCACTTACGCGCAGCACCTCACCCACCAGCCGGTTTTCGCCCGGCGTTTCAGAGTGTGGCGATTTCGAGCCATGGGGTTCGGTCATCAAGTCGCGCATAAAACTCCTCTCCTCCTTCCCAAAAAGCCAGATAGAGCTGACTCGGATAAGCGATGTGCGCATAGGCACGTGCGGCGGGCAATAGCGCATCGCGTTCCGCCAACCCGATCATCAGATAATCGTGGCCGCGCCGCACCGCCGAGTTATAAAGGGCGCGCAGCAGCGCCTGAAAAATTTCAACGTCGTCATCGGCGATGCAAACAAAGGCGGCATAACCATAGCGAATCTCAGCGCCGATGGGCGGCAAACGCGGCCCGCCCCGCAGCCGCGCCCAGGCGTTGTAAAACGGTTTCGCCACGCGCAGTCCTGGCGCATAACCGCGCACCACTGTTTGCTTGTATGCGGATTGATCCCACAGCCCCAGCACACCGACGATGGCGCCGTCGCGCCGTGCAACGAACAAATCTTCAATGCGAAAGCCAAGTGTCGCAGGGCCGCCCAGCAAGTCCTGTGTCTGCCAAACTTGATAGAATTGCCTGCGCGCGCCGTGCTGTTGCAAAAAGGCGGCGATGGCGGGTGCGTCTGCTGCCGTGGCTGTCGTGATGTCAGCCTGGCATTGCAACGCGGGTTTCATGCGGCCCAACGCGAGCGCGAGCGTGTAAAGCCGCCCCAAGGCACGAAATTCAGGAAAGTGCGGACGGCGTTGACTGACCAAGACGCCCAGCGCTTCTGTATTGCCTTCGATCAATGAAACCAGATAGGCGGGCAGCGGATCGGCCTCGTGCAGTTGTTTCAAAAAGCGGAAGCCACGCGACACCAGCCAACGCCCGCGCTGCGCTTGGGCCACACGCAACTGCCCCAGATAGCCCAGCCGTTCGGCGCGTCCGTTGACAAAGACCGCGCGGCTGGCGCGACAGGCTACACCCACCACTTCGCCCGCGCCTTCATTCGGCATTGCATGTGCCACCAGCACCTGACAGTTCTGCCCCAGCGTCGCGCATCCGGCGAAATACTCAGGCTCGCGCTCAAAGCTCACCGTGATGCGGCCTGGCACCGGGTTGTGCGCCAGCAAGTGCCGAATTGCCAGGTCGTCGCCAGAAGCTGCCAATTCAACCGCAAAATCCATCTTTTCCTAGAGGGTGTTATTAACTTTCCCGCTTTGTTTTCAGCGGTTTGCTAACGCCCACCGGCCCGCTTGACGACTTTGATAGGCTTTCTCCAGGGGCAAGAAAAGCTTATCCGAGTGATGTTAGTGATGCCGCATAGGCGCCCTCTCGCACCATACCTAACCTTGATGACCGAAGACGCTCCGCAAGGCAATTATCTATTGCGCAAGGTCTTCAACGGCCTGCGCTGGATAGTGCGAGGCGGCTCGTCCTGGCGAATGCTGCCGCACGCTGTGTCGCCCTGGGCTGTTGTCCACCAGCAACCGCAACATTGGTTCAAAGTCAAAGTCTTTGCAGCGATCGCCCACGACTGCGAACTGTCTGACGGATCGCCGCTGGCCGGCAGGACGTGCCGATGGCTGCGATCTTCGACAGTCGGCACTGCAATCAATGATTGAGTGCGACGCGCGCCGGTTACGACGGCGCCAAACGCCGGAAAGGCAATAAAGTCCATCAGGTGGTCGACACGTTAGGACTCCTGCTTGCGTGATGTGTGACTGCGGCTGATGAAGAGGATTGCGCTCAAGTCACTGAACTCGCGTGAGCGTATTCAAGCCGAGACCGGCGGGATGGTCGAGATCGCCTTCATCAATCAACGGCAACAGTTCGCCAGGCAGTGTCGGCATAATGAAGACGCTCGTGTAAAAGAAATCTTCAGAAGCATACGTGGCCTGCCATTTCTCTTTCAAAGATCAGAAATTGGCAAAGTCGAGCTAAGAATACGAATTACGTACATGTTGTTTGTTGAACATACAGCAACTATTGGCACTGTATGGCTGAAAAACAACCATTCAATACTAAAGCAAAGTAAATGCTAAATTATCCGAATAAATCTGGTGCTTTCTCCCCGATATTTGTGGCATTAGACTTGCAAAATACTGAACGTGTTTGATTAAGACCTAGGAGAATGGACAGCATAACGAAATGCTGTTGGAACGTAATTCTGTGGGGGGCGTTCCGCATTTGCTCTCGGGTCATTATAAACCTGGGCCGGCCGCAAACGGGTGATCGGTTGGCTCAGGCTTTTTTATAAAGTCCTCTTTCGTGGAACTGTAAGAGTTCAAACGCACCATACCTAACCTTGATGACCGAAGACGCTCTGCAAGGCGATTATCTATTGCGCGAGGTCTTCAACGGCCTGCGCTGGATAGCGCGAGGCGGCTCGTCCTGGCGAATGCTGCCGCACACTTGCCGCCCCGGTCTGTTGTCTACCGGCAACCGCAACATTGGTTCAAAGCCAAAGTCTTTGCAGCGATCGCCCACGACTGCGCACTGTCTGACGGATCGCCGCTGGCCGGCAGGACGTGCCGATGGCTGCGATCTTCGACAGCCGAACACTGCAATCGCGCGGCGCGCACCGGTTACGACAGCGCCAAACGCCGGAAAGGCAATAAAGTCCATCAGGTGGTCGATACGTTGGGGCTCCTGCTGGCCTTGGCGGAGCGCTGCGCGGCTTCTTTCATAGCAGGCAAGGATGCCTGCGCTCCCAGGATAGGCGCTCCCACCTTTAGCAACTCGCCCTTATACGCCTCATCGCCCAGCGGATAATCTTTGCGCTGCATGACCTCGCCGCGAAACATCAGGTTGATCGTGAAAAAGCTCGACCACATAAACCAATTACCCGCGTTTACCTGCGGGTCAAGGCTGCGTTTGAAAATCGAAGGCAGGCTGTAAAACGCCTGGCGCGCTTCGATGCAACGCTGCTTGACCAGTTCGGCGCTCATGCCGCGCGGCACAAACGGCACCATGCCGTAACGGTATTCGGGATGCAGCCACCATTTGTCATACAGCAAGCGCCCCTCGCGTTCGAGCCGTTCATACAGCGGCGTGCCGGGAAACGGGGTCAGGTGATTAAAGGCGACGATATAAAACTTGTGGCGCATGGCGAATTCCAGCGTCGTTTGCAGCGTGTCGCCATCGTCATCGTCATAGCCCAAAATAAACGTCACATACAGACGAATGCCATGTCGGCGCAAATTCGCCAGCGCCTGTTCATAGCCGCCTTTCATCGTGTTGAACGACTTGTGCATCTTGCGCAGGTTGTCTGGGTTGAGCGATTCAAAGCCGATCAACAGGCCCTGGCAGCCGCTGGCTTTGATGAGTTGCAGAAACTCTTCATCGTGCGCGGCGTTGATGCTGGCTTGCGACACCCAGCGAATCTTGAGCGGAATCAGGGCGCGGAAAAACTCCTTGGCCTGTTCCATATTGGAGGTGATGTTGTCGTCCACAAAAAAGATCAGCGGCTTCTTGACCTGGTTGATCTCTTCGATGATCTCGGCCACGGGACGGCGCGTTTGTGTGCTGTTGAAATAAGACTGAATCGCGCAGAACTCGCAACGGAAATGACAGCCGCGTCCGGCTTCGACCAAGCCGACGGGCAGATAACGCTTGCCCGCGAAGATCGAACGATCAGGCCGCAGGCCGCATAACGATGGGCGCTGCGCCTGTTTGTAAACACATTGCAGACGGCCTGCCCGAAAATCATCCAGCACCTGCGGCCACAATCCTTCGGCCTCGCCCACGACGATGCTTTCGGCATATTCGCTGGCTTCTTCGGGCACCAGCGTCGGATGAAACCCGCCCATCACCACCGGCACGCCGCGCCGCCGGTATTCCGATGCGATTTGATAGGCGCGTTTGGCGGTATAGGTCTCGACGCTCATCGCCACCAGATCGGTCGGTTCGTCATAAGGGATGCGCTCCATCCGGTCGTCATAGAATTTGACCTCTACGTCACGCGGCGTCAGCCCCGCCAATGTCGCGGGCGCGAGCGGCTCCATTTGCCACGCGCGTATGTAGGGCTGCCTCACGCGGCGTCCGATGCAAGGATGTACGAGCGTCAGTCTCATCGTTTGTCCCCAGCAATCGTAGGACGGACTTTAGTCTGTCCGGCTTACACAAACAGGACAGACTAAAGTCCGTCCTACGATTGCAAACCCAATTGCCAATCGCAGGTATAAAACTTGTCGAGGTGATAGGCGTAAAAGCGATAGCCCAGGTTGGCCGACAGCGCGACCGGCAATTGCGTGCGCGCGCCCGCCAAGCGTTTGAGGATCGAGCCGTAGCTGTAAGTCTTGCGCCAGGCGCGTCCTGTGTTTTGTAGCAACTGTTCGGCGGTCATTTGTTTGGGTTGATAGACGACGTGCTGGCCGTCATACAGGCTCCAATTTTGCGTGTTGATGCGGCCTTCAGCCAACAGCCGTTTGTAAACGCCCGTGCCGGGGAAGGGCACCTGAATCGCGTAACGCGGCAAATCCACTTTGGCTTCCATGACAAAATCAACCGTCTCATCAAACGTATCCAACGTGTCGTGATCGAAGCCGAAGACGAAACAGCCCATGATCGCAATGCCGCGCGCGTGCAATTGCCGCACGACGAAATGGTAATCGCGCCGCATGTTGAACGACTTCTTGGTTTCATCGAGCGAAGCTTGCGAGAGCGATTCAAACCCCAGCAAAAGCCCCCGGCAACCGCTGCGCGCGGCCAGATCGAGCAATTCATCATCCCAGGCAATTGTTGTCGTCGCCAATCCGCCCCACTTGAGCTTCAGCGGAATCAGCGCGGTGAACAGTTCTTTGGCGTATTCCAGATCGGCGATCAGATTCAAGTCGAGAAAGATCAAGCGCCGCGCACCCATCTGGCGAATGTCGGCGATGACATCGGCGACGGGTTTCTGAATCGGCTTGCCCCAGGCCGCCGGGACGACACAGAAATCGCACTGATAGATGCAGCCGCGCGTCGCTTCGATGGTGTGCGCGACGTTGACCAGATTGGTGTCGAACAGTTCGCGTTTCGGCAACGGCAGATTGGCGAGGCTCAGCGTGGGGCTTTGGTCGTAGCGTTTTTGCATACGGCCCGCGACGAAATCGCGCAACAATTGCGGCCAGGATTCTTCGGCATAACCGACAACCAGCGCATCGGCGTGTTGTTGCGCTTCGTGCGGCAGCAGCGTTGGATGGACGCCGCCGAGCACGACGGGGATATTGCGTTTGCGCAACTGCGCGGCGATTTCATAGGCGCGCGGCGCGGTGCCGGTAATTGCGCTGATGCCCACCAAGTCAGCATCAATTTCGTCCGGGCGGATCTCATCAATGCCTTCGTCAAGCACGCTGACTTCGTGCGGAATGTCAGGCGGGATCAGCGCCGCCAGCGTCGTCAGCGTCAGCGGCGCATAGCGCATCGTCTTTTTCCAAATGCCGCCGCGATGGCGATACAGCGGGCCACGCGGCGAGAGCAATTTGATCCGCAGCTTGTTCGTTGAATTCGGCGCAACCTGCTTGGCGCTGGCTTCCATAAATCTCCTCCCGAGTTTTGCTGTCGCAAACGGCAGTTCAGAGAATCTCCAACGGCGATAGGAACGAGCCGTGGCTGACTGGCTCGACTAGCTCTCCGGCATCGCCGCAAAGTTGTAATGTGTGTGTGTTAAGGCGGGCGGAAAATAGCACACGTTGGCGGGCATTCCAATCTTGCCGCGCGTGCCAGCGCTATGTTTCGCCACGACGGCGCAGAGTATAATCAGATTGGTTGGCGGCGTCAGGTTGAGTTGTGACGCTTTTGAAATCGCCACAGACGGCTGAGCAAGTGTCACAAATACTGCGGCGGCGGCTTCAGACTTCCAAACCGATGGCGCGCATCAATTCCAATGCATTGCTGCGTTCGACGACGCCCGCGTGCATGTGGTAATCGAAATACATCTGGCCGTCTTTCAATTCATCCTGGAAATGCACATTGCGCGCGCGCCCATTCAGGTCCGCTTCCATACGTGTCAGCGCCAGATCGTGCGTCGTCACCAGGCCTAGCGCGCCGCGTGCGACCAGCCCTTTGACCACGGCGCTCGCCCCAATCGCGCGGTCGTGCGAATTGGTGCCGCTCAGAATTTCATCCAGCAAAAACAGCAGCGGCAATTCGTGGCGAGTCAATTCGACGATTTGCCGCAAGCGTGTGATCTCGGCATAGAAACGCGAGGCGCCCGCCTGCAGCGAATCCAGAATATGAATCGAAGCCCCAACGTTCAGCCGTGCCAACCGCAAACGTTTGGCCCGCACCGGCGCCCCGGCGAGCGCCAGCACGACATTGACACCGACCGTGCGCATCAGCGTGCTTTTGCCGGACATATTCGAACCGCTGATGATCAGCAATTGGTTTTGCGCGTCAAGCCGGACATCATTGCGCACACAACGCGCCGCCGGAATCAGCGGATGCCCAAGCTGTGTGCCTTCATAGCAACACACGCCTTCGACTAACTCCGGGAACGGATCATCGGGATGCTCGTAAGCGTACCCGGCCAGCGAATTCAATGCTTCCAATTCAGCCAACGCATCCAGCCAACGCGCAATCTGGCGTCCATATCTGGCGCGCCAGCGTTCGATGCCCAGCGCAATATGCACCGGTATCAGCAGCACAAAGGCGAGGGGCGCGACGAGTTGATTGCGCGTCCAATCCAGTCGTTCGCACAGCCGATGCAGGCGCGCGATCTGTTGCGAAGGTGACAACCCTTCGGCCTCCAATTCAGCGCGCAATTGCTTCAGCCGTGGCGAAACAAAGCGTTCCTGCTCAAAACGCGCCAGCAGTTGCACCAGCAATTTCAAATCGCGGCTGGGCCGTTCAACCGCGCTGATGGCGTGCGCCACGTCAGCGCGCACGCGCAGCAGAAAGAGCGTCAGCAGCAACAGCGCCGCAAATGCCAATTGCCCCCAGCCATACACAAACCACAGCGCCACCGCCGGCAAGGCGAACAGGCTCAGCAGCAACGCGCAAAGCTGAATACCGCGTGAAGTAAACGTCGGCGTGCCATTGCCCCACGCCGCCAACTCTGTGTGATGAATGCCGGTGCGCATCTCTTCACCCAGCAAAGCCAGGTCTTCGCGCAAATCCAACTTCGCGCGCAATTCGTCCACGGCCTGTTGGCGTTGGTTGATCTCTGGGATAGACGTAGGGGCGAGCAGCCAACCGGCCAGCCGCTCTTCGCCTGCGCGGGTGCGCGCCGTGCACAGCAATTCAAACAGCGAACCCTGCCCGAACAAATCCAGGTCTTCTGCATAAGGGTGCTGCGGATTGGCGAAACGCGCGCCCAGATTACCGCGCCCAGCCCAACTGAGTTGCTGCTCATCCAGGCGCGAGAGGCAGTATTCATAAAATTGCACTGCACGTTCCGCTTCGGCTTTGGCCTCGCGCATTTGCTGATGCTTGACCATCAGCGCGATGAACACGACGACTGGCAACGCCAGCCACCAAGCTGATAACCAGCCTGCAAACCCGATGGCCAGGGTGGCGAGGCCAATGACGAAGACGATACGCCGCCATTTCCAGAGCGTTTGGCTACGGGCCTCTTCGGCGGCGACGCGGGCGCGGCGTGCAGCGAGACGGTTAGTGTATTCGGCAAGAGGATCGGTTATGAAGGCCGGTGGCGTTTCACTGTTCATCTAAGATTGGTTGCACCTTTCGTAAGCGTCGCAGCAAAGTTCGTTTTTTGGGCGAGTCACTGCAAGTAATCAGAAAACACTTCAGCCATTCTTTGGTTCTTTTGCGCTTGCTGTTTGCGAGTCGGGCAAGCTGCTGGTAATTGTACCGTAACACCTCATCCTTGGTTGGCTCTTCGCTCTCATAAATCGCAGCCATCTCCTTTTTCGATACTTGCGACGCTTGTTGGTCAAAAACAAATCCATTCGCGCCGCAACATCGTTTGTATTTAACTGTCTGTGTTTTGCTCCAAAGTTTTAGATTTGGTCCCAGGGCCGGCCAATGCTCATTATCTTCATAAGCGATAGTGAAAGAAATCGTGACTGTAGTCACGCCATCTGCTTCGGTGACTTTTGGTGTAGTTGTAGAGAAGAAGATTTCAGGTTGAGCGCCGCCCCCGCTCATGTATCTCTCCACTGGATAATTCAGCACCTGCTTGATGCCCCGAGAAGTAATCTCATACCAGTTGGAATCCCACATGCCAAAACCTGTGCCATGACCGGTCTGAGGGGTAATGACCAGCCATTGCTGGTTTGTCCTTCGAATTAGCCGATGAGGGGGTGGATGCCATCTTTGTTCAATATCAATCTTGCCAAGAAATTTCCATTTGTGGTGGTTGCTGGAATCAATAGGTTTGAAGATCAAGTACCGGCAAAGCCCGTCGGTGAATATCCGAAGCATGGTTTCATCCCCTGACTCGGCATCAAGCGGCAAACGAAAAATATCGGCTTCGCACATGCAGTAAGGTCTGGAAAACCTGTCATCCTGGATTCCCAATCTCTGCCAATAATTCAATAGGGAAAAATCGGAAGATTGGTTGTGCGTTCTTACATAGCGTCTCATCTCGAATGGCGAGACTGGCCCTCGTCGCCTGGGTTGTGGTGTTGGCGTGACCGTTGGTGAAGGCGCAGGCCTTGTTGGCGGTTGAAGCAAAGTCAAAGCCGATGGTGAAGGGGAAACTATTACTCGTGGCGCTGGGCTGGGTTGAAAACGCACCCACAACAAGCCGCCAACGCTCGCAACCAGCAAGCTGACGATCAACACACGCACGCCGAATGGGAAATCCATTTACGCCTCCTGAAGCCGGAGATAAGAGGCGTCAGAAGTATCACTGTTCGGCGAGACGATGTAGGCGTGAGACCGCACTCATGGCCTGTGGCTATCCGCAGGAGTTCGGTTGCAGGGCTGGCGAATCAACGCAAACTGCACTTCGTGGGAATCAATGGTTATGATTTGATGACTGAAGCCGGGTCACTTTCATCACGTTCGTCTTTGGCCCGCATGAGGTCAGCTTCCAGATAAAGGCTTTTCATATCCTGAATGGGCCAGTAGGCGCCGCGCCCAAAGAGCACGCGTAATAACTGTGCTACTTTATCGCGGTCAACCAGCCCATCCTGGCGTAACAGCCAAAGCAGGTCGAGATAATCTTTCCCGCGGTCAGCCAGCTTTTTCATGATGACTAGCCATTCAGGAGTAACGACCGGCAGTCCTACACCCGAAGACACAGCGTCGGCGAGCGCTGCCTGATAAACTTCTGCCGTGTCGTCGTCGCGCACGATCCAGTCCACGTTAATCACGCGCTCGCCCACTTTGGCTGGATAAGTTACGCCGCCAAAGGTCAAGTTGCGGGTGGCTTCCAAGCTCAGTACCGCCGCCGCGATCAAATCCACATCCGTCGTCGCCCGCGTGAAGCCGTACAAGTGCATGGCGATGCCGCCTGCCAACGCGCACGCGACGCCTTCGCGCTGGGCAATCTCGGCAATCTGCAAAGCGGCGGCCAGTCCATCATCGGTCGAGATGGATTGCGCTTCGGGCGAACTTTGGCGGCGGATAGTGGCGCGTGCGACGGCGGATAAACCCGCGACACGGCCCGTTAAAGATTCATCGTTGAGATTTGGGTTTGTCATAATGTTGCCCTTGCTACCTTATTCGCCGTTGGTCGTTTTGCGCAACGCCCGCCCGGCGAGCGCGCCCGTATACTTGCCGTCTTCCACCGCCAGCTTCCCATTCACCACGACAAACTTCATCCCGACGGCCAGCTTCTCCGGTTGTTCATACGTCGCCGTTTCCGCGACCGCCTTTTCATCGAACACGACCACGTCGGCGAAATAGCCCGTGCGTAATGCGCCGCGCGCTTTTACGCCAAAGGTCTCGGCGACTTGGGCGCTGCTGGCTTGAATGAAGCGGGGTAGCGAGATGACGCCGCGTTTGAGGACGTAATCGTTGAGCTTGCGCGGATAGGTGCCGTATTTGCGTGGATGGCCGCCCGAACCGTCCGAGCCGGTCATCACCCATGGTTGTTTCATAAAGGCTTCGATGTCCTGTTCGTTCATGTTGAAAGAAGCGACGGATGCGCCGCCCGTTTTGATGATGTCAATGGCGGCTTCGACGGGCGACTTGCCGGCGGCTTTGGCAATCTCGTCGAGCCGTTTGCCGGTGAGCGCGCGATTGCGGCCCGACGTGATGAGCAGGGAATTCGCGCCACCGCGCCGCCGCATGTTTTCTTCCATTTCTTTGACGAGGCGCGGGCGAATGGCGGGATCGTCGAGGCGTTTGAGCATTTCGGCATTGCCGCCCGCTTCGGCCCAGCGCGGGACGAGCGAGTCGGTGAGCGAAGTGCCTGATGCGGTGTAGGGATATTGATTGGCCGTGATGTTGATGCCTGCGGCGCGGGCCTTTTCGATCAGGGCGATGGCGTCTTTGCTCTGGCCCCAGACATCAACGCCGAGGGCTTTGATGTGCGAAATGTGGACAGGCAATTTGGCTTCGCGGCCAATGCGGATGACCTCTTCGATGGAGCCGAGCAGGCCGATGTTGTAGCTGCTCTCGTCGCGCATGTGCGAATCATAAATACCACCGCGTGCGGCGACGACTTTGGCGAGTTCGATGACCTCTTCCGTTTTGGCGAAGCTGCCGGGCGCGTAATACAGCCCCGTGGACATGCCGAAGGCGCCGTCGTCCATCGCCTGTTTGACCAAGGCTCGCATCTTTTCGAGTTGTTCGGCGGTGGGCGCAATGTCAGCCGCGCCCAGCACCGCGCCACGCACGCTGCCGTGGCCGACGAGTTGGATAGCGTTGGTGCCGATGCCTTGCGCGTTGAGTTGATCGAGTTTTTTGCCGATGGGCAGCGGCGAACGGCCATCGCTGCCGATGACGACGGTGGTTACGCCTTGCAGCAGGTAATTGAGATTGGCCTTGCGCTGCGCGTTCGACAGATCTTCGTCGGCGTGTGTGTGCGGGTCAATGAAGCCGGGTGCAATGACGAGGCCGGTGGCGTCAATGGTACGCGTGGCTTTGAGATTGGCTTGGCTGGCGTCGCCGATGAACGTGATGCGGTCGCCGGTGATGCCAAGGTCGGCGCGGGTCTCATTCGCGCCGGAGCCGTCGAGCAGACGGCCGTTGCGGATGAGCAGGTCAACGCGGGTGGGTTGCGTGGGTTGTTGCTGAAGCGCCGCGCGATTGGGTTTGGGAGCGATAGTTTTGGTTCGTGTGGATTTTTCGATCTTCAGAAAGCCCCAACGGGGCGCAATTGGATAACCCAGGGCAATGCCCTGGGTTCTTGTATGGTGGAAACTGGCAGCCCTGAAAGGGCGCAATATGCTCAGTTGGTTCGCAGACCAAGCCGCATTATTTCGCCCTTTCAGGGCTTCGCTCGTTATGTTGCGCTTACCCAGGGCGTTGCCCTGGGCTTTCGTATGTCGCCCCGTTGGGGCTTTTAGACGATGCGCCGATTTCACCTTCGCTAAATTGAAAGGCGACCTGGTTTGGTTTGGTTGAGCGGGCGCAAGATGGTTGCCTGGGTTGCCGATTGAACTTGTCTGACGCGGCTTCGCGTTCTTCAACTTGCGTTCGAGGAAATCAAAGGCTGCGTTGAAGGCGGCGACCCAAGTCCGATGCAGCAGAAAATCGTGCACTTCATCGGGGAAGACCAACTGCTCGAATTCGACTTTCTGTTCGCGCAAGCGCCGCGCGAGTTCGGTCGTTTGGTTAAAGGCGACGTTGCGGTCGTCGTCGCCGTGAATCAACAAGACCGGCGCGCGCCATTTCTCGACCGCATACATCGGCGATGAGTCACGCGCGATCTTTACGGCGTCGCGGTCGCTGGCCTCGCCGCCGGTGATGCGCGAGGCCCAATCGTGGACGCCGTGGATGTCTACGCCAGCGGCAAACAGATCGGAGTTGCGTGCCAGGCCGAGCGCCGTCAGGAAGCCGCCATAACTGCCGCCCCACAGGCCGATGCGATTGACGTCAATGTCCGCGCGTCCACGCAAATACTGCGCGCCCGCGACGATGTCTTGGTATTCAGACGCCCCGCGTCCGCCACGTTTGGCTGCCTCACGAAAGGCGCGTCCGTAGCCGATGCCCCCACGATAGTTGACCGACAGCACCGCATAACCCCGGCTCGCCAGGAACTGATTAAACGCATAGGTGTTGTGGTAGTAATACATCGAATGCCAGCCCAACAGCATCTGCCGCATCGGGCCGCCGTGCGAGAAGATGACAGCGGGCAGCTTTTCGCCGGGCTTGGCGTCTTTGGGTAAGAAGAGTTGGCCGTGAATGTCGAGGCCGTCGGCGGCTTTGAATGTAACTACTTCAGGTGAAATTAGCTGTAGATAAAAACGGGGATTGGGAAGCTCAGTTATGGCACCAGTATCTTTCAACTCTTCAACCGAAGGGGTTTTGGGTCTAAAGATTGCGCGAGGCGTTTGCAAATCAGCAATCTTTACCCGGGCAGGGAGTTGGGCGTTCGAATCGAAATACGCGAGTTTGGAACTCTTGCCAATGGGTATTGGGTTCCACTGAATCCCTGTCATAACCATTTGCTCAAGATCATCACCGTTCACACCTATACGCCATAAACGTCTTCCATCAATGTGTTGATAGTTTGATGAGAAAACAATTGTCTGTTTATCCGGTATCAGCGCGATTTGTTCAACCTCGCATTGGCCCAGCGTCAGCAATTTCGCTTCGCCACCGTTGGCTGAGACGGCATACAAATGCATCCACCCATCCATCTCCGACCGAAACACAATCTGTTCATCCGCCGCCCACTGAATCACATCGCTGCCCGCCCAGCGCGGCAACGAATCGTCTAGTTTGTTGCCGCTGCGCCAAATTTCTTTGGCTTTCAATGTCGCCACGTCTGCCACCCAAATCGCCCAAGGATCAGGTTGCTCTTCGCCTTGCGTGCGCCGTGCGGTGCCGCGCGTGGGTTGGCGCACAAAGGCGAGGCGTTTGCCATCCGGCGACCAGCGCGGATAGCTGTCACGGTCAAGCGTGGGCGCGAGATAGCGCAACTGCTCCTTTGCCAAGTCGTAAATGCCGATGAAGCTGTGATCGTTGCGATTGCTGACGAAGGCCAGTTGCTTGCCATCGGGCGACCATTGCGCCGAACCCAGATTGCCGCGTGCGCTAAACAGCGGTTCGGCCTTTTTCGGATCAGCGCCAATCGTGTTGAGCCAGAGCTTGCCGTTGCGGCTGTATACGACTTTGTTATCGGCTTCAACCGCAGGCGAAACGACCGGATCATTGCCGAGCGCAACGGGCACGATATTGCCCTTGTCAACATTGACGGCATAGATCGCTTGCAAGGTGCCGCCGGGATCGCTGGTCGGATTGGGGATTTCGCCAGCCTGGTTCTCTTCGCCACCGCGCACAAAGACGATCCACTTTCCATCATGCGTGAAGGCGGGCGTGAGCAATTCCTGCCCGTCATCGTCGTTGAATTGCGTCAACTGGCGCGCTTTGAAATCCGGCCCGTCAGCAACCCAGATGTTGCGCTTGCCTTCGATGTTGAAGACCCAGGCGATGCGTTCACCTGTTGGCGCGGCGATCAAGTCGGAAGCGAAGGGCGCACTCAGCACTTGTTCGACCGTGAAGCCAGGCGATTGGGCCGAAGCTGCACGCTGTTGTGTTATGCCAAACAAAGCGGGCACCGCGAACAAGGCGATGAGCAGATGAGTCTTGCGCATACGGGAATCCTCTCTTGAAAACCGGGTCTTGATAAAGCGAGTGTTGTTGGTAACTGTGCGGGCACGATAATACAAGCCCCGCGTGCGAGACAACGGCGTTGGCAAGGGTACCGGGCAGGCTTATAATTCGCGGCGTCTTCAACCTTGTTTATGGAGTAACAACAATGGCATTGGCAAAATCAGTTCTCGAACGGATGCAGACTGCCGCCAACGAACATCAGCAGTCCGTGGTGTTGCGCGAAGTCATTCCCTCGCTGGAAAACGGCGACCGGCTGACGCGCGTGGAATTTGAACGCCGTTATCGCGCGATGCCGCCGCACATACGCGCTGAACTCATTGAAGGAGAGGTTCATATGTCTTCCCCAGTCAGACACAAACACCACGGTGGGCCGCACTTTCGCTTGGGCGGCTGGATTGTGAATTACGTTGAAGCAACGGCAGGCACGGATGGCAGTGATAACGAGACCGTGCGGCTTGATTTGGATAACGAGCCGCAGCCTGATGTCGTGCTGTTTTTGTTGCCCGAAGTTGGCGGACAAATGCGGCTTAGTGCGGACGGTTATCTGGAGGGCGCGCCGGAACTCGCCATCGAAGTCGCCGCCAGCACGGTCTCGATTGATCTGCACGCCAAGTTGCGTGCTTACCGCCGCAACGGCGTGCGCGAATATCTGGTCTGGCGGGTTGAAGACGCGGTGTTGGATTGGTTTCGTCTGGAAGAAGGCGAGTATGTGCCAATGCGGGCCGATGCGCGTGGCATTTTGCACAGCCAATGTTTCCCCGGTTTGTGGCTTGATACGCGGGCCGTTATCAAGGGCGATTTGAAAAAGTTGCTGGCGACCTTGCGACATGGCTTGGCAAGTAAGGAACACGCCGCCTTCGTTAAACAATTAAAAGCGCGGCGGCGCGGCAAGGCCAAATAGCGCCAAGCCCCAAGCCATAAAATTTCTTCCGCCCTCTTTGCAAGAATCTTCTAAGCCTGCCGTTCAAAGGGGCGTCAACAGTGCTCACGGTGAACTCTTCCAACTCCTAACCGGCGGCGCCGCGAACAAACAATCAAACGAAATTCACAGAGGAGTCACAGCGATGAAAGTCTGTCCCAAATGTCAGGCCAGCTTTGCGGAGGGGTTCGTCTATTGCCCAAACGATGCCGAGTTGCTCAGGCGTTATGATTTGCGGGCACGCTTGCGCCTGGAAAGCGCGCCCGCGTGCAATTTCTTATTAACCACCGATTCGCTGCCACAACGCTTGCGCGAGGGAATGCAAGGCGCGTGGCTTGAGTTGCGCCGTGACCCGCGCGGGTTTTGTGCGGCATTGTTTTATGGCGAAGACAATCCGCAGCGGCGCAAACAGCTTTTGCAACGCGGCGCGGCAGTGGCGGTGATCACTTATAGCCTGCTCGTCACGATGTTCGCTTTGCTTGGTTTGAGCGCTTCGACCATGACGGCGCAGTTGGTCGAAGCGCGGCAAATCCCTGCATCAAACACCGCGCTTGTCCGCTTGATTTTGCCGGTGGCGGCAAAGCGCGAATTCACCAAAGGCCGTGAGGGGCATCTGGGCGGCAGTGCGTCACAACCGTTGCGCGCGCACGGTGGCGGCGGTGGCGGTGAACCGGAGGCCGCGTCGGCTAGCCCCGGCAATCCGCCGCGTGCTGAATTGCTGCCGCAACAACGCTTGCCTGATCCTGAACCGCCCAAGATTCCGCAGCCGGCGCTCATTCAAGTCCCCACGATTGTGGCCGATCCGCTGGTGGTGAAATTTACCAGCGGGCCAACCGGTGTGCCCAACGCTCCGCCCGCGCCGCCGGGCAAAGGCGCGGGTCTGCACGGTGGTTTGGGCGGTGGCGATGGCACAGGAGTTGGGCCGGGCAGAGGGCCCGGCTTTGGGCCCGGCGAAAACGGGAATGCCGGGACGGGCAGCTTTGCCATTGGCGGTCATCCTTCCACTGGCGATGGTAATCAATCGAATGCGCCGCGCCTGGCCACTGCGCGTATGCGTCCGACCATTCTCTATCGCGAGAAAGCCCGCTATTCCGAAGAAGCGCGCCAGCAACATGCACAAGGGGCAGTCGTGCTGATGGCGACCTTTACCGCGAATGGGCAAATCACCGACATTCGCGTCGTGCGCGGCCAACCTTTTGGCTTAACCGAAGAGGCCATCCAAGCGGCCAAACGGATTCGCTTTCAACCCGCCGTGGAAAACGGCGTGCCGGTGACGGTGCGCGCGCAATTGGAATACAACTTCGCGCTTTATTGACCGCCGCCTTTTCAAGTCACAGCGTCTTCAGCCAGTGGGGTAACCATAGCCAGCGCGTGCAACCATAGAAAGACGGAGACACAGAGCGAGTTGGACAGTTGGTTCGGGCTTCCTCTTGCTATCGCATAAGCCTTTCGACGCGTCATACTTCGGCTTGTGCCATTGCGAGAGCAAGCTGACCGGCTGCCTCTGTGTCTCCGTGTTTTTATGGTTGTGATTGAAAAGGGTAGTGGTGATTGAGACCTTTGAGGTTTGATCAATGCCGAGGGCGGGAATCGAACCCGCACGCCCCGCAGGGGCTCAGGATTTTAAGTCCTGTGCGTCTACCAGTTCCGCCACCCCGGCAATGAACGACGACGAGTGTACGCATGGCCCGTTAAAGTTGCAAGCTGCGGTTTTCACGCGGGTGTACTTCAAAGTTTTGCATAAAGGTAGCATTCAAGGGGCAACAGATGGTTGATGCCGGAGTAGCGCAACCCGCCGAGGTTGCGCCACGTCGCAAGTGTAGCCAGCGCCGAAATTTCGACGTAGCGCAACCTCGGCGGGTTGCGCTACCAGCGCTCAGCGTTTTCTTTCCGCGCCTGCGCAAAACTTTGACGGACACCCTTTTCACGCGGCGCTTGCTGCCGCGCGCAGGCTGGCGACAATCCGCGCGCTCGCCTGGCCGTCGCCATAAGGGTTGACTGCGCGCGCCATCCGTTCGTAAGCATCGGGTTCCGTCAACAGGCGCGTCGTCTCGTTCACAATGCGTTCGATGTCAGTGCCAACCAGTTTGACTGTCCCTGCTTCAACTCCTTCAGGCCGTTCGGTGGCGTCGCGCAAAACCAAAACAGGCTTGCCTAAGCCCGGCGCTTCTTCTTGTAATCCGCCAGAATCGGTCAGCACGAGATGTGAGCGTTTGAGCAATTGCACCAGGGGCAAGTAATCAAGCGGTGGTAACAAGGTGATATTCGCCACGCCGCGCAAATGCGTGTTGACGGCGCGTTGCACATTGGGATTCAAGTGCACGGGATAGACCAATTGCACAGCCGGGAAACGCGCGGCGATTTGCAGCAGCGCCGTGCAGATGTTTTCGAGCGGTTGACCGAAATTTTCGCGGCGGTGGGCGGTCACCAGAATCAGGCGTTTGTCCGGCGGCACTTGCGCCAATTCGTCTGCTTGCCAATCGTAAGGACGCGCGGCGACATCCAGCAACGCATCAATCACCGTGTTGCCGGTAACCACGACACTGGTGGAAGGAACGCCTTCGCGCAGCAGATGGGCACGTGATTGTTCAGTGGGCGCGAAATGCAGATCGGCCAGCGCATCGGCAAAGATGCGATTGATCTCTTCGGGGAAGGGTTGGGTTTTGTCGCCTGTGCGCAAGCCGGCCTCGACGTGGGCGACTTTGATGCGGCGGTAAAACGCCGCCATCGCCGCCGCCATCGCCGTGGTCGTATCGCCCTGGACGAGCACCCAATCCGGCTGTTCTTTGACCAGCACGGCGTCCACCTGCGTCAGGATATTCGCGGTGAGTTGCGCCAGCGTTTGTTCGCGCTGCATCAGGTCGAGATCGTAATCCGGTTGCAAGGCGAACAGGGTCAGCACCTGATCGAGCATTTGGCGGTGTTGCGCGGTAACACAAACAACACTGGTGAACTCGCTAGGGTGTTGTTGCAGCGCCTGCACGACCGGCGCCATTTTGATGGCTTCGGGGCGCGTGCCGAAGATGGATAGGATTTTAAGCGGCATTAGCGTACCCGTTTGAGAAAGCCTTTCGGATTCCAAGTGAGCAGAAAGTTCTCCCGCTCCCGCTCGATCACGAAATCGGTTGTTTCCCGTATGAATGTTTCGATGGCTTCGTAGGGGCCGGGGTTTGGGCCTTCGTCCAAACCGTGGTGGCAGATGCTGTCTTCAACGATGAAATAGCCGCCGGGTTTGATTAGGCGCTGGTAGGCGCGCAACACCTGCAACGTGTTGTCATAGGTGTGTGAACTGTCTTCAATCACTAAAACGTTTGCGTGCGGGGGGAAGAGGCGCTCGACCTGTTCCAGCAGCACACAAGCGTCGCCTTCCAAGAGGGTGATACGTGCGTGTTGGCGGACGATGTCAGGGATGCGGCTGTGAATAATGTCCAGGCCGATGACCTGTCCATGATTTAGCTGATCGCACACGTGCGCCAGTGCCAGTGTGCTGCCGCCATAATAATTGCCAATTTCGATAATGACATCGGGGCGCAATTCACAGAGCAACTCTTGATAGACCCAGAAATCGAGCGGGTTCTTGAAGGTTTGAACGCCGAAATAATAGGTGTGATGGAGAATGCGCTGTTGCATCAACGCGAGTGCTTCTTTCACTGAAAGATTTAGTGATTCTTCTAAAACGGCCATTAACTTTTTTCCTGCTTTCTGTGTGGGTTAGCGGCTCGGCCAAACGGCACGGCGTAACCGCCAAAGCAATTGCATGAACTGCCACGCGCGGCTCTTCGTGATTTGTTGCAACTGTTCTTCTTGCGCACGGAGTTGCGTTTGCAACTGTTCGGCCAATTGCTCCAGGGTGCCGGTGTATTGAGTCAATTGCTTGATAGGCACTTCAGCTTCGCGGGTCGCGCGTTGATGGTACTCTTGCGCGGTCAGTTGCAATAGATCGGTTTGCTGATCCAGATACAGTGAAACCGCAGTCAACGCGATGGGTAAGGGCTGCTCCGAACAAAGAGCGATGTAGTAAAGCGGCTCGGGCAGGCTCGGTACTTGTGCGCTGACGCCAGGTTCCGCAGGGCTAAACACGGGCAGGTTGGCTGCGGGTTCATTTCCCAGCGGATAGACAAGTGAGCCGACCGTGACTTTCTGACCGAAAATCTTCACGTGCGTAAAATGCTTCCGCAACAAGGCGCATAGCTCAGAGAAATACAGCTCTTTGATATGGTAAGGGCTGGTATAGTTCAGCTTGTCCGTGAAAATTGCTTTGTTGGGGGACGAGAGGATCAGCATTCCATCTGGTTTGAGGACGCGCTTGACCTCGCGCATCATTTCCTCGTGTTTGTCATGATGCTCAATCGTCTCAAACGAAGTCACGACATCCACCGCCGCTGCTGGCAGCGGGAGGCTTTCGCACGAGCCAGCAAGAAAGCTCAGATTGCTTAACGCCTGATAGGCTTGCTCGGCGTGCGCAATGCTTTCCGGCGCGATGTCTACGCCCACGACGGTCTTGGCCTGACGGGCCAGCAAGGCCGAGCCGTAGCCCTCGCCTGACGCGATGTCGAGCACTTGTTTGCCCGTGACAAATGGCAAAGACAGCGCGTAGCGGTGCCAATGCTCGAGTTTTATCTGCGCAAAAATCAGCGCCGAGTTAAGGTTCGGTTGATCCGGATTGGGAACGTAACGTTCACCTGTGAATTCCACTGACTCAAACCTCCTGCAATTGATTCGCCTACTAAAACATCCGCCCAAGACCTTGACTGAATCCCGGTTCCTGACCCCTGATTCCTGACAAATTGAAAATCAGCCGGTATTTTCGGTTTATCAGGAACCAGGAATCAGGAATCAGGATTCAGCGTAACCGCTCAAGTGTCTCTGCTGGCGACTTTGCAAAAGCCCTGGGTTGGCAGTGCTCTCAAAGATAGCCCGCGATCACCACGCGTTGGCCCGCCGTGAATTGTTCGTGCGCCGCTGGCGCTGGTGGAATTACTTCTATCGAGGTAAAGCCCAGTTTTCCCATCACGTGCCGTAGCGCTTTAAGCCCAGGCACCAGCGCCCACGAAGTTAAACTGCCGTAAAAACTGTCTACGTCGTCTGTACGGTCAATCAGCGCGAACGAACCGCTCAACGGCATGAATGCATGCGCCGCGCCCCAATTCATGCGGCCTTCAACTTCGGGCGCCAACTGTGTTTCGATAATCACTGCCTTGGTGGCAAGCGACTTGGCCACGCGTAACGCGCCCAAGGGGTTTTCAAGCTGATAGAGCATGCCGAACAGTAACACGACATCAAACTGCCCTATGTCCGACGGTTTCAGTTCCAATAGATCAGCCTGGCGGAATTCCAAATTTTCCAGCTCATAAATTTGCCGCATCAGGTTCGCGTCCCGGATATTACTACTGCGCGCATCCACGCCGGTTACGTGCTGACAGCCGAGTTGCGCCAATTTTACGGAAAAATAGCCCTGATTGCAGCCCAGGTCCAAACAGCGCAGCTTTTCCCATTGCCCCGCGCAGAGAGGCTCAAGCGCGTCCAGCAGCAAGTTCCAACGGGTGTCGTGCAGCGCTTGCGCTTCGGGCGGCAGCAGGCAGATCGTTGGCTCGCCGCAGGGCAGTTCAAACTGGTAGAGCCACTGCTTCTGCAACGCCGTCTTTTCCAGTTGCGTCATGGGTTTCAGCGGCGGCTGTGGCGCCGCTTTGATAGACTGCGCCCGCATACTGCTTTTGCGCGGCGGCGCAGGGGACGTGTTCTGAATACCTTGTTGTTCGCTACTCTTGTTGTGGTAGGCCTCGACCACTTCATGCACTTCGCCCAGCAAACCAATCTGGCCGTGATCCAGCCAGACCGCCCGGTCGCAGATTTTTTTGATTACTGCGGAGGCATGTGTCACCAGCAAAATCGTAGTTCCACCCTTCCTATACTCCGTCATCCGCGCCGCACATTTTTCCTGAAAGCGTTCATCTCCGACGGAAAGGACTTCGTCAACAATCAGGATGTCAGGCCGCGTGGCGGTGGCGACCGCAAACCCCAGCCGGACAGCCATACCGGTTGAATAGGTTCTGAGTGGGGCATCAATAAAATCCCATAGCTCGGCGAAATCAACGATGCTGTCAAACAACTCTTTCATCTCAGCATGTTTATAGCCGAGCAAAGTGCCGTTGAGAAAAACATTTTCGCGTCCGCTCAATTCAGGATGGAAACCCGCTCCCAATTCAAGCAGCGGCGCCACGCGCCCCTTCACCCAGACCCTGCCGCCAGTCGGTTTCATCACGCGTGAGATCACCTTCAGCAGCGTGCTTTTACCGGCTCCATTGTTTCCGATAACCCCAAAAACTTCGCCCTGGTTGATGTCGAGGCTGACGTTGCGCAAGGCCTTGAACTGGTTTTGCTGCACGCGTCGTTGCAGCAACCGGATGGCGTACTCTTTGAAAGTGGTGATGCGCTCGCTGGGCGCGCGATATTCAACCGAGACGTTTTCCAGGCGGATGATCGGTTGCGCCTGGTGCTCGATAGTTCCAGCCGCAACGCGAAGTTCAGATTCGGTAAGCAAGCTCATCCGCCTTTCTGGAAAAATACCACCAGCCAAAAGCGAGCGTAACAAACGCCGCCAGCGTGGCTGCCGCCACTGTCTTTGGCCCCGCCAGCCAGCCAATAAAGAGCGGGGCGCGAAAGATTTCGATTAGGTGAAACATCGGATTCAAATTGAAAAGCCAGCGCAAGCGGCCTGGGATGATCTCTTTCGGGTAAATGACGGGGGTCAAATACATCCAAGCCAGTAACAGGATTTGATACATCTCAACCACATCCGCAAAGTACGCCGCCAGCCGCGAGAGAATTAACGCCACGCCGAGGGAAAACATCGCCGTCAGTATAATTGGGATAGGCAGAATCAAAATCGTAGGGCGCACGGGCACGCCGGTAATCACCATAATCACGAACAGTGGCAGCAACGATAACAGAAGGTTCACCAGTCCCGTGCCCAACGCGCTGGCCGCGAAAATGGCGCGGGGAATATAGATGCGATTGAGCAAGCCGCCACCCCAGATCAGTTCACTCATTGCGCCAGTAGTTGTTTGGGCAAAAAAATTCCACAACGATAAGCCAGCCAGCGCATATACCGCATAGTTTTTCGTCGAAAAGCGAAACACCTCTGAAAAGACGAAGGTCAGGACGAGCATCATCAATAATGGATTGAGCATCGTCCAGAGAATCCCCAAGACCGAGCGTTTGTAGCGTGTCTTGATATTGCGCGCGATCAACTGGGTCAATAAATCCCGGTAGCGCACGAGTTCCTTGAACTCGTCAATGAGTGGCAGGCTTCTCCGCGCCGAATCATAAACCGGCATCTCCGCATGGTTTCGCGCTAACGCGGGCGCGCTTGAAGTGGCCGGATTGTGCTGCACAGACATCACACTTCTCCTCAGACTCAGGCTAACGTCGGTAATCTTAGCGGGTTATTGGGGCGACACGGGAGTTCGCTAGTCGGGGACTGCCAAAATGGAATTGGGGTGACAAATTGGCGAGTGCTGCGCTAGACCGTTCAAAAACGAGCGGGTGTTATAGGGCACACCACCAATTCTGTCAAACGCCGACCGCCGTGCAATTTGTCTTCTTTCAAAACCAAACCAGGCAGAACCAAACCAGGGTTGAAAGCAGCTTCAAAAGTCTTTTTGCCTTTTGGATTGTAGCTCAGTATATTCGCGCCGTTTAAGAACAGTTGCGTCCGATTATTCAAACGCGCTGTTGACCTTTTCAGGCAGTGCCCGCAAAGAGTACCCCGTAGCGTTCCATCCGGTGCCTTGAAATCATCTGGTAGAGACAGACTGGCTGATGCTTTTCGTGCCGCTTGCATGCTGGCCAGCCTAGGCCCGGATGAGTGCCCCCAGTTCCCAAGTTTAGCCAGACGTGTTGCGGCTGGGGTAGCTATTTATGAGAAATTCTAACTCGCAATTTTCAGCACAGGTTGCCGCACTAACTATATTCTGGCGACGCGTCCAAGGGGCGGCCCATCAACATCGCGGAAAGCCTTATGCGGCTTTCCGCGAAATCGTTCGGCTCATCATGCCATACGCTTGGCGGCGGCGCGCAGTGCACTTTGTGCGCAGCCGCGGCGGATTGTTCACACTGCGCGATTGGCTCCAATCGTTAGGGACTGATTCCCAGGTGACGCCAGTCTCGTCACCGCTACAATCCGGCGATTTTTATCATGGGATTACGCTTTTGCCGCATCTGCCGCCCAGGGAGGTTAAAGCCATTCTCAAACAGCCAGTAATTGAAATCACTCCCCCCGGCCCGGACATTATCTGTTTTTCGATCATTGATTGGTCGTTCCGCTTTCAGCGACCGCAGCAGTTGATGGCGCAGTTTGCCGCGCGCGGACAGCGGGTCTTTTATCTCAGCGTATCGCACTTTCGCAGTCTGCATGCCCGCCCTAAATACTCGGTGCAGCCGATTTCGCATGGCGGCGCAGGGCAGCGCTTGGAGAACCTTTACGAGGTCACGCTGGCGACGCGCTATCCACTGGATCTATTCAATAATGTGATCTCGGCCAAGGAAGCGGGCGACTTGCTGGCCAGTCTTGATGAATTACGGCAGGCGTACAACATCAATGAAGCGATTGGCTACGTGATGATTCCCTCGTGGACACGCGTGGCTTGCGCCGCGCAAGAGCAGTGGGGTTGGCGTGTTATTTATGACTGCATGGATGAGTGGGAAAACTTTCCCCGCGTTAAGGCTGACGCGCTCGCCCTTGAAAAAGACTTGGTTCAATCCTGCGACCTGTTGGTCGTGACGGCGCAGCGGCTTTACGAAAAATGGCAGCCCTACCAGCGCCCGATGACATTGGCACGCAATGCGGCTGATTACGATTTTTACGGCTTACGCTGTCAACCCAATGAATTATTGCCAGACATCACGCATCCGGTGATTGGTTACTTTGGAGCGCTGGCAGACTGGTTTGACGTTGAATTGCTCGCCGCCGTCGCCCGTTTGCGCCCCCATTACACGTTTGTATTATTGGGGGGCGTTTTTGATGTGAACGTTGCACCCCTGCAGGCTCTGCCGAATATAAAGCTGCTCGGGCAACAGCCCTACGAAACGATGCCGCAGTACCTTTATCATTTCGATGCGTGCATCATCCCGTTCAAATTGAACCCGATTACCGAAGCCACCGATCCGGTGAAGCTTTATGAATACTTAAGCGGCGGCAAGCCGGTAGTTTCGGTCAGATTACCGGAATTGGAACCTTACGCTGATTATGTCTATCTGGCGGACGGCGCGGCAGAATTCGCCGCGCAACTGGATGCCGCGCTGACTGAAGATTCGCCGCAAAAAGCGGAGCAACGCCGCGCGCTGGCTCGGCAGCATACTTGGCGACAACGCACCGAAATGATCTCTGCCGCGTTATCTTCGATTGTGCCGCGCGCCAGCATCGTCGTTGTTACTTATAACAATCTGGCCTTGACCAAACTTTGTCTTGAAAGCGTGTTGCATAACACGGCATACGCCAACTTTGAAGTCATTGTGGTGGATAACCATTCCACCGATGGCACGCCTGCTTACTTACGTGAACTGGCGGCTCGCCAAAGCAAGCTGAAAATAATCCTCAACGCGGTGAATGCCGGTTTTGCAAAAGCCAATAACCAGGGGATCGCACAGGCCGCTGGCGAATATCTTGTGTTACTTAACAATGACACGGTGGTTCCGCCGGGCTGGCTGACCCGGTTACTTCGGCACCTGGCTGATGCGGAAGTCGGGCTGGTTGGGCCGCTGACCAATTTTGTCGGCAACGAAGCGAAGCTGGAGGTGCCCTATGCCACCTGGTTTGAGATGGAAGAATTCGCGCGCCAGCACACCTGGGCTCACAAAACATTGCATGCGGATATTCAGGTGTTAGCCATGTTTTGTGTGGCGTTTCGGCGCGCGGTGTTTGAACAGATTGGCCCGCTGGATGAACGCTTTGGCGTCGGCATGTTTGAGGATGACGATTATTCGGTGCGGGTGCGCCAGGCGGGCTTGCGCGTAGCTTGTGCGGGCGATGTCTTTGTGCACCATTTTGGTCAAGCGGCGTTTGGCAAACTGATCGAAAGCGGCGCTTACAACGCCATCTTTGATGAAAACCGGCGCTATTACGAAAGCAAGTGGAATGTTGTCTGGCAACCGCACCGCCACGCCGAATTGAACTTTGAACCCCATCATTATCCGGCCCTGAAACCAAAGCCTATTTGAGCCTAATCGGATGTTCATGGCTTGCCTTGTGGCAGGTTCGTAGTAGTCGCGTAACGAGACAGAAAATGAGTTTGGCCTTCAATCCCTTAAATCATCCGGAAGTTTTTATCGAACCTGCGAGCACACGCTGTACAGCGGCGGAGTGCGAGCACTTAGCTTTCATTGTCTGTGCCATTAGTTTGCTGAACCCCAAACTGATCGTCGAATGGGGAACCGGGAATGGCAACATGTACTCGGCAATTTGCCAAACAGTTAAGGCCCAAGGATTGGAGGCTGTTTGCTATGCCATCGCTTTCAATCAAGGTGTGGAAGACGCGGCTGTCATTGCCGAATTGCGGCAGTATCATCAGGAACACTACGGAGCTTATTCGCGCATTCTTGAATTCGTTGAGCGCGAGGAAATTTCTGACGGCGAGAGGCAAGCCGGTGATGTGCCCAAACCGGACGGGTTGCTGGCAGGGTTGGCACAATTTGCTGATGGCTCAATAGATTTGCTATGCCTCAATAGCCTGCCTGCGGGCGTCTCTGCTGCACAAGTTTTGAGCGCTTGGCGAACCAAGCTCAGCCCGCGCGCTGTCGTGTTGATGCAGGGACAACCGGCGCTGGATCGGCCTGAATTCCCGCACTTCGAGTTTACGCATGGCAATGGTTTGGCAGTTTGGGCCGTGGGCGAAACGCTTCCGCTTGAGTTTCAAGCGTTTTTAGCGACGGCCAATTCCGAACCTGAAAAATTGCGTGGCTTCTTTGAACAGTTAGGCCGGGCCTTGGCGGTGCGTTGTGAATTGCCGCAATTGCTGCGTGTGCAGCAGGCAGAGAACAAACGGTTACAGACAGCGCTTGCCGGCCAGGAGCAGACGCTCGAGGTTTTGCAGGGACAATTGGCGGCGCAGGCGATTGAGCTTGAACACGTCACCAACTCGCTGCTGTGGCGATTAAAAAACCGTTTGCTGCCGATTTATATGCAGTTGCCCTATCGGTTGCGGGTTGCCATTGCAAAAGGTGTACGAGGGCTGTTGGCCCTTGGGAAATTGCGCTCAAAACATGCCATACCACTGGCCCGCCTGGATAATCCGGCGTCACCCGCAACGCCCGCAGTGGTCGGCAATACGGCTAACGTTCGGCGCGCCAATTTGCCAATTAACGTTGAGAGGTGTGAGCAGCTTGTGCAGGCGTTGCTGGCCGAACTCGGCACTCTGAAAGACAAGTCGGCGCCGCCCAAAATTGATGTGATCGTCCCCGTCTATCGTGGCGTTGAAGAAACCCTGGACTGTTTGGCTAGTGTGCTGCGGAGTCGCCCGGCAGTGGGTTACGAGTTAATCGTGATTGACGACGCCGGGCCTGAACCGGAATTGAGAAAATATCTGGCCGCGTTAGCCGCGCAAGGGTTGCTCACGTTATTGCACAATGCTGAGAATTTGGGCTTCGTGAAGACGGTCAATCGCGGCATGAGACTGCACCCCGAACGTGATGTGGTGTTGCTCAACTCTGATACCCAAGTGACAGGCGACTGGCTTGACCGGCTAACGCGGGCAGCCGTGTCCGCACCGGAGATCGGCACGGTGACGCCGCTTTCGAATAACGCCACGATTTGCAGCTACCCCGCAGCCTTTGAAGTGAACGAGTTACCGGTGGATGCTAATCTCGCCAAACTTGATCAGCTTTGTGCCCAAATAAATCCAGGCAAAGTTGTGGAGGTTCCGACAGCAGTTGGTTTTTGCATGTACATTCGCCGCGCCTGCCTGAATCAGGTCGGCTACTTCGATGAACAAAACTTTGGCCGAGGTTATGGCGAAGAAAATGATTTCTGTATGCGTGCACTGGCGCATGGCTGGCGGCATGTTTTAACCACCGATACTTTCGTTTACCACGCAGGCAATATCTCATTTGGCGCCGAGCATTCACCCGCCAAGCAAAAGGCTGCAGCGATACTCAACAAGTTGCACCCAACCTATTCACGCCGCGTGCAGCAGCATGTGGCTGACAACCCAGCCAAACCGGCGCGCCGCCGCCTGGATTTGGCGCGTCTCTCAAACGTCGGCGCTGGCCCCACCGTGCTTTTCATCAACCACAATATGGGCGGCGGCGTCGCGCGTCATGTGCGCGATTTGGTAACAGCCTTGGCGCGAGACGGTATGCGTTCGGTCATTTTGCAAGCCCTCGGATTAAACCAAGTGCAGTTGCTTCATCCTGACATTGGCCCGTTGCCAAATTTGGTTTTTGATGTACATAGCGAGTTTAACGATTTATTGGGAGCGCTGAGGGCCTTAAACATCAGTCACGCCCACATTCACCACACCGTTGGCTTGCCCAAGGAAGCCTTGCTCGCGGTGCGAACCTTGCGGGTGCCGTATGACTGGACGATCCATGATTACTACTCGATTTGTCCGCGTCTTAATTTACTGGACGGGGCGGGTCGTTATTGCGGCGAACCTGACGCCCCGGTCTGCGATCAATGCATCAGAAAAAACGGAGCGTTCGTGGGAGCGTTTTCTACGCCGGAGCTAAGCATAACGCCGTGGCGTGAAGCCCACGCTGAGTGGCTGGCTGGCGCGCGCAAAGTCTTTGTGCCGCACCACAGCGTGGGGGCGCGCCTAAAGCCGTATTTTCCGCTGGTTGATTTTGAAGAGCGCCGCCATATAGAAAGCTACCCACAGGCCAAATCACTAGCTTTACCGCGCTTAGAGGGCGAACCATTGCGCGTGGCCGTGCTAGGTGTTCTCGTTCCACATAAGGGATCGGAACTCGTGTTGGCTTGCGCTAAAGACGCCGCCGCGCGCCGCTTGCCGCTGTCCTTTCATCTGATTGGCCAGGTGCATCATCCGGAGCGTTTCGCCGCTCTCGGCAACGTGACGATGACAGGCGAATACAAAGAGGAAGAAGTTTTTGCGGTGCTGGAAACACAACGCTGCCATTGTGCGTTTTTCGCCTCAATCATTCCTGAGACCTATTCGTTCACGCTCTCGATTGCCCTGGCTGCGCGGTTGTTTCCCGTGGCTTTTGATCTGGGCGCCATTGGCGCACGCATTCGTGAAAGCGGTTGGGGGCATCTGTTTCCTTTAGCCGCCACAGCGGCTGAAATTAACGATTATCTAGCCGCGCTCTCACCCGAACCACCGGCAATGAGCCAGTATGGAGAACCGCAATTGACAGCGTCATTGATTGGCGGAATTGGTTAGCGGTAAACGATTGGGCCTTGCCAAAATCATCTGTTGATTTTAGGTTCTTCGCCGTGATGGCTTTCAAGCTTAATCAAGCCGCTTCGGAAAATTAAACTCGATGGCTAAGCGCGCAATTGCACCATCGCCCTTAACGCGCCCGTCGCTGATCAACTAAATCAACGCATAACATTGAAGCTATGACTACCGCTCATCCCCAGCCCGAACACAATTTTCACACTGCCTATCGCCCCGATATTGATGGCCTGCGCGCACTGGCTATTCTGCCGGTGGTGGCTTATCACACCGCTTCGCATTGGGCACCTGGCGGCTTTGTGGGGGTGGATATTTTCTTTGTTATTTCAGGTTATCTTATTTCTTCCATCATCTTCCGAAGCCTCGCCAAGGGGGATTTTAGCTTCTCCGAATTCTATACGCGCCGGGTCAGACGCATCTTTCCGGCACTGTTACTTGTTCTGGCTTCATGCTATGTGTTGGGCTGGTTTGCGTTGTTACCCGATGAATACAAACAGCTAGGCAAGCATATTGCAGCCGGTGCGGGGTTTGCGCAGAACTTCGTACTCTGGCAGGAAGTTGGATATTTTGATGTCGCTTCGGGACTCAAACCCTTGCTACATTTGTGGTCGCTGGCAATTGAAGAACAGTTTTACCTTATCTTTCCGCTGTTAGTCTGGGCGGCTTGGCGCGGCGGCTTAAATGTGTTGACGGGAGTTATCCTGATTGGCTTGGTTTCTTTCAGGTTGAGCAGAGCGGGCATACATACCGATGCCATCAAAGCCTTTTACGCGCCGCATTATCGTTGGTGGGAACTGATGGTGGGCGCAACGCTTGCCTATGTTCAGGGTTTTCAGTGCTGGCCGTCTTGGCTGACGCGCTGGCTGCACGTTGTCGCATTTAACCGGGTGCTGTTCAAAACCCCGCCAGCCGAAGAAAATCGTGGCATGTGGCTTGCTAATGTGCTCTCATTTTTCGGACTTGCGCTGATCTTCGCTTCTATTTTCGGATTGGATCGCAGCATGCCTTATCCCGGCGCGCGGGCTTTGGCTCCGGTGCTGGGGGCGTGTTTCATTATCCTTGCGGGGCCAGCGGCTTGGGTGAATCGCCAAATCCTGTCCAGGAAAATAATGGTGTGGGTGGGGTTAATTAGTTACCCGCTCTACCTGTGGCACTGGCCGCTGTTGTCTCTCGCGCGGATTGTTGAGTCAGAAACGCCTTCGCTCCGCATCCAGCTCACTGCTGTGGGCATCAGCTTTTTGCTGGCGTATCTCACTTGGCGCTTGATTGAAAAACCTATCCGTGTTAGCAACCCAAATTGGCGCAAGACGGTTACGTTGTGCGTGTTGATGTTATTGGTGGGGTGTGTCGGTTATAGCTGTTATCAAAAAAATGGCTTGGCCTTCCGCATGACTGCGTTTGAGCAACAAAACAAGGCCTTTACTTACGATAGCACGGGAATGGGAAATCCGCCGGATCCGAAAGTAATGCTGCTGGGAGACTCTCATGCGCAACACTATGTTCCGGGCTTAAATAACGAACCGGTCATTTTTAGATATGGGGGGATTCCGTTTCGCGATGTTGATCACTATGACTTGCGCATAAAAGTTGGGACAACCAAAAATGCAGTAAACCGTGCGCTGGATGAGTTAGAGAAAAGCAGTTCCTTAAAAACGGTCATTCTAGCAAGTATGGGTACCGTATATTTGAGTGGCAAGATATTCGGTGATTTCGATAGCGCAAGAGTAACCGGTCTCGGGGTTACTTTAGCCAGCAGACCAGACATCCAGGATCGCTGGGAGGTTTACGGGCTAGGGATGAGAAATACGCTAAATGAATTGATTGCGAATAACAAAAATATCATTTTTGTTATAGACAATCCCGAACTGCCATTCAATCCTAAATCCTGCGTAGACTCTCGCCCTATTCGCTTAACTAGGCGAATACTCAAGCCCTGTGCTTTTCCCTATAAAGATTACGAAGAGCGAAATAACAGGTATCGCGCCCTGGTCGCAGAAGTTTTGAAAGACTATCCGCAAGTCAAAGTTTTTGACGCTGCAAAATACCTGTGTGACAACGCGCTGTGCTGGGCAATGAAAGATGGCAAAATGCTTTACCGTGACCCCGATCACCTCTCAATAGACGGATCAAAATATCTTGCTCAATTTTTGACTCCGCTCATCCACGAAACTTTGACGGAGACACCAGCCCAATAGATTGGTGGTAACATCTGACGCAATAATAATAACAGCGCCGGGTAACAGCTAGACGATCAGGCAATGGCATGACTGAATTTTTCGCCAACTGGAAGTTAAAAAGGACTGCAAAGCGGCGGCTGGGCGCTTATCTGGACTTGACCCCGCGACTGAGTCTCAAAGAAAAAATCAGGTTGCAACTTTGGCAAAACCCCAGACTCTATCGCTTGTTACGTTCTTCGGTTGTTACGCTTCAAAAGTTGCTCCAATTGACGGCGGGAAGGCCAGCTAACCAAGACCTTCTTTTAGTCGAGCATACGCCCCCAGCGGTTATTGTTGAGCGCGCGCCCGAATGTGAGCCTCCGGCTGTCGCTATATTTTCTGGTACTGTTGGCGCCGCTCGCCGCTATCGTTGTGAGAATCGGGTTGACGAATTGCGGCTCGCGGGGATAACTGCCAGCGTCTTTGAATGTGACACTGAAGGGTTTACCCAAGCCCGCCAGTCAGAGGTGGTTGTCTTTCACCGCGTCCCCTGGAGCCAGGACGTGGCACAGTTGATCAGTGCTATTCACCAGCGGGGCGGCAAATGTCTCTTCGATCTTGATGACCTACTATTCAAGCCAGAGCATATTCGCTGGTTGCGGTTTAGTGGGAAGCATAACCGCGCCCTTGAAGACGAACACCGTCAGTTGACGGCCAGGTATTTTGCTACATTGGAGCAATGCGATGCTGTACTGGCCTCTACCCAGCCGCTGGCAAATCTCATTGCCAGCGACACTGGAAAATTAACGCACGTCCTCCGCAATGCGCTTTCTGTTACTACAGTGAACGTCAGCAATGAGTTGATGAATGGATTGCCTGTGCCAACAGAGCAGGCAATTCTGATAGGGTATTTAAGCGGTACGCCCACTCACGATTATGATTTGCAGGCCGCGATTCCTGGTTTGGTGCAATTGCTTAAGGAGAACGCACAAACGTTCTTGGTGCTAGGGGGATTCTTCGACATCCGCGTCTTTCCAACCGAGTTACGCAAGCGTATTTTCGGCGCTCCTTTTCAGGATTGGCGTTTGTTGCCCGGTCTAATTAAACGGCTTGACCTGATTATTGCGCCATTGGAGTCCGCAAACATCTTTACTGCTTGTAAGAGCGAGGTGAAATACATTGAAGCTGGTATTGTCGGGGTTCCGACAATTGCCACGGCAACAGAGGCCTTTCAGACAGCGATTGTTGATGGGCAGAATGGCTGGTTGGTTCATCCTACATCTTCACAGGACTGGTATGGGAAACTCGCGCTGGCTTGTACGGATCACGGTCAGCGACTAGCGTTGGGGCGAGCTGCTCGCCAAGATTGTTTAACGCGCTATACAGCGGAGGCTCGTGCTACTCAAATAAAACAGATTTTGGAGCATATTATGGGAAACATTGCCTGAGCTTAGCATATGAATATCCCGGGTTCTTATAATCAGATCGGTAAGAATAGCTGCTTATCTTATAGAGGGGTTCAATATTATGAATCTGTTCGGGCGGTTTAGTAAGGCAACCAACAAGCAGTCAATTGAGAGTCCGCGAGAGCAATATGCTCGAAAGTACATTAATGGTTGGGGCATTGAGATCGGTGCGCTTAATCAGCCTTTGGTTAACCCTAACAAAGCACGCATCTCATATGTGGACAATCGTAACTATATCGGCTTATGCGAAATATATCCGGAAATTGATGCTAAACAGATTATCCCGCCGGACATTATCTGTTCGGGCGACAGGCTGGAAGCCATAGCGGATAAATCATTTGACTTTGTAATAGCCAATCATGTGCTTGAGCACTTAGTTGACCCTCTCGGCGCTCTTCAACACTGGGCACGTGTCTTAAAGCCGGAAGGGGTTTTATATTGCTCTGTGCCTGACCACGAAAATATGCTGGATAGGGGAAGGTCGCTAACGACTTTGAACCATTTGATTGAAGATCATGAGAACAGAGACCCGGCTAGAGACATCGTTCATTATTTCGAGTGCGCTTATTATTGGGGCAAAGCTAAAAACGTTGCTGAATGCATGTCTTATGTAAATAAATACTGTGTGGAGCAACGCTACCCTATCCATTTTCACACTTTTGATAAAGCTCTTCTTGAGGTATTTTTTGATTACTACATGCGGTGTGAGAGTAATTTGAAGCTTGTTGAAGACATCGCGGAAAATACTATTAACGGCACCAAAGAGTATATATGCGTATTAAAGAAAATATTACTCAGATGAATGCTAGATCAGCATTGCTGCATTTCTCGTTGGGCTTTATTGGTTAGGGGCATGTTGATGGAATTTACCGGCGAACGGTACCAGCCCGCATTGAGCGGGCAGATTAAATACGAACACTGGCATCGTTACGCGCTTTCTGCACAGTTCGTAACGGGTAAAACCGTGCTGGACATTGCCTCGGGAGAGGGGTACGGCGCGGCTTTGCTGGCCGCTCGCGCTCAGTTTGTGTATGGGGTTGATATTGACTTACAGGTTGTTGAGCACGCCAATCAACGATATGGCAATAATTCCAAGCTGCGCTACTTAGTTGGCTCCTGTGAGGCGATCCCTTTACCAGACCATTCAGTTGATGTTGTTACTTCTTTTGAAACTATTGAGCATCACGATAAGCATGAAGAAATGATGCAAGAGATCAAGAGGGTGCTTAAGCCAGAGGGCATTTTGATCCTCTCTTCGCCGAATAAACTGACTTACTCTGATTTACCGGGCTACCAAAATCCTTATCACGTAAAAGAGCTTTATCACGAAGAATTTATCAATTTGATAACGCGTTACTTTCAGTATTTTCGGGTTTACGGTCAAAGATTCGCTGTTGGTTCGTTTGTCTACGGCCTGCAAGAGGTAGACTCGACTAGCCTGGACACTTATACATTAAACGATGAGCAGCTTACGCAAAAGATTCCATGCTTAGATAACCCACTTTATTTTATCGCAATCTGCGCAGACGAACCCCTACCGCTCCAACCTTCCTTAGACTCGATCTATATTGATAACACCGATGATTTATTAAAGCTGCAAACGGATGACCGTTTGGCAATGGAGCAAAAACTTCATGAGGAATTGAGCCTGTATCACGAAACAGTGTTACGGCAAAATCAACACATCGCTGAGCAAGAAAGACTGGTAGACTCGCTGATGCAGCAAATTACTGAAGTTAATGACAGTCAGGCTTGGCAACTAATGCAATTACTTTGGCGCTGGCGGTTACGTCTCGCCCCGCCGCAAAGTATACGTGATCGGATTCTTCACTTCTTGCTCAATTCGCTGCGGCCTCGAAAAAAAATGCAAACTGAGCCGTCATTGCAACAGGATGTGGATGAAATCTTGGCTCAAGTGGAAACGGAAATTCCTCGCAACCTGGTTACAGGAAAGGGCACTGAGTTATATTTGAGCGGCTGGTGTTTCCATCTGAAACACCAGCTTAGCAAACTTGAGATATTGATCAACGAAACAGCCTACCCTGCTACCGTCTTTGGTGCAGCTCGCGCCGATGTCAAAGAACATTATTACCCCAAGTTGGACATGCAGGGGTATAGTTATAACAGCGGATTTTGGGCCACCATCCCCATTTCCGAGCCGCCCCAACCCGAAACCGTCGAGCTTAGCCTGCAAGTTACCTTAAGTAATGGAGCCAAGTTGAAGAAAAAGATTACCGACATTACTGTTTCTCCAAGCGGCCCTGCCGATCCTCAAAAGCCGTCGCTGGGTAGAAACGCGGCAGGTCTCACTCCCCCCATAGTTATCTGTATGGCCACCCATAATCCCCCGCTCGCTCTTTTCTGTCGGCAGATAAAATCTATTATTGATCAAAGCTACCACAATTGGGTTTGCATTATTAGCGATGATGCTTCGAGGCCGGAAGTAATTGTGGAAATGCAAAAAATTATTGCCCAAGATTCGAGATTTATTTTCTCCCCAGCGCCAAACCGGTTTGGCTTTTATCTGAACTTCGAAAGATGTTTGTCATTAGTGCCTGAGCAAGCTGAGTTAGTGGCGCTCTGTGATCAGGATGATTATTGGTACCCGGACAAATTACAAACACTGATTGCTCATTTTGATAGTGAGACGCTGCTTGTTTACAGCGATATGAGAATCGTAAGTGAACAGGGTGAGATTCTTGCCGATAGTTACTGGATGGTACGACAAAATAACTCAACTGACCTATGGGCGTTATTGTTAGCCAATACGGTACCTGGCGCGGCCTCGATGTTCCGTAAAGAGTTGCTTGATTACCTTCTGCCTTTTCCACCGAAGCTGGGTGATCTCTTTCATGACCACTGGATTGGTGTGATGGCGTTGGCGTTGGGAAAGATCAGGTCTATTGCGCGGCCTTTGTATGATTATACGCGTCATTCTGGGAACGTAAGCGGGTATGGTGAGCAGTTACGGAAGCCTCCCTTGGTTATGCTACATGATATTTTTCGGCAACTTATGAGTCCAGAGGGGCGCGCAGGCGCTAGGAATATTTATTACGACCATGTATTGAGAACAGGGCTAATGGCGCGCCTGCTGAGCAAGCGCGCAGGCCCGAAGTTAACCAAAGAAAAACAAAAAACACTTGAAGTGCTCGGGTCTCTGGATAATTCCGCCGCTACATTATTTTGGCTTGCAGTGAGAGGCTTACAGGATTGGCGCCGTATAGGAGTTACTAATGGGGCGGAGTTCCGCCTCATTCAGGGAGTGATGTGGCGATACTATCTGGAACTTATCTCACGCTTTGAATGGCAACGCTGATGCCGGAGGGCCGAAGCACGCCAAAGGCGGTAAGCGATCCCGTTTATTCAAGTTGGCGACGGTTCAGATAACTGTTGAGTTGTTTGGCAAAAATTGGTACTGGTAGGATCAAGGTGACGACAACTGTCCACCAGTACATCCTGAAATCGCAGGTGGGGGCAATAAAGAAATAAGAAAGGGCGTAGAGCAACGCGCTACTGCCCAGCGCAAAAACAGTGGATGCGTGCTCTCTGAATTTTGGCAAAGCGGCTACGGCCAACAGCGCCAGTAACAGCACCAGATAAAACCAACCGCGGAAGAGCAAGCTGTCTTGAATTCGTTCCAACCGCCAAGCCAACGCGCGGTTTAACCGGGAAGGGCGCACGGATAAGCCCAACTGGTTTGGATCAATGCCTTTTTGGAAGGGCAAGCAAACTGAGCTTTGGCCAATGCTGTATAGAGTTTTGAAGACGGCCACCCGGTGAAGTAAGTAGTCTTGCAGATGACTTCCAATTACGCTCAACCAAGTTTTTTCCAACTGGGCGACATCCGTGCCCTGATTGGTGATAACCAAGTGCCGTGGCGCCGCATTACAACAAAACAGGGGGACTACCTCTCTGGGTGAATAGATGGTTTTTAGCTCTTCAATGCTCACTCCTTGGCGTGCGTAGGGCGGTATATACATTTGCTCCTCCGCAATTGAGACGGCGGCCAAATCGTGTAAGAGGAGGGTTTGAAAGACATACGTTTTCCGCCCCTGGATCAGAGCCAGGCTAACAGCTTGAGACAGTATCACCAGCATCACCAAAATCAGCGTCCCAAACAGCGTTGCCGCAATGACAGGTTTTTGCCTCCTCCACCAAGATTGGCTTTGCCACAGGCGGCAGCGGCTTTGCCACTGGCCGCAAGCGATGCCGCCCGCCCAGATGGCTAAAGGGAATACAGCGAATATCCCATTGTGTCTTACCGAGAGACCGTAGAAGAGCGCCAAAAGCGCAGTTGCCCAATACCCCTTGCGCCCTGTTTGGTGGGCGCTATAAAGCAGCCCGCTGGCCAGCATCAATGAGGCCGCCAAGCCCACGTCCTTCCAGATTGTACCGAGCAGTGCGAGCACTGGCGGGAAAAAGCCGATGCTGAATACCAACAACATTGCCAGCAGTTTGCGATTGATTAAGCGAGAAATGAAGAGGGCCAATCCGGACCAAAATAATAGGTTGTGAAATAACAGCATGCTTGCCGGGCCAGGCGCCACGCGATCCAGGAAATGCCAAATAAAACTCATCAGCGGCGGATGCCAGTCATTAAGTATCCCGCTTCTGGCTTGGTTAAGCTGTTCGATTGAGTCGAAGGAAAGATAGCCGGGGTAAAAACTGAAGGTGATGAATAAAACACCGGTGGTGATCGTCAAGAACAGCCAAAGCCGTCCGGTCAAATTGTCGCCTGGGGCAGAAATGCTCGGCATAATCGTTGAATGATAGCGAATTGTGTTAGGAAGCGGTTTTTCAGGAAACGCCGATGATCTGATCGAACTTGATCGGAAAACAGCAAATAACTCTAACCGCGACGATCAAAACAGACCCGTTGCTCTTTGGCAAGCTGCCGGAGTCGCTCCAACCAAGACGTGCTGCTTGCGCCCGGCAATTGCTGTTGCAAGCAACTCGCGCTTTGTTGTTGGGTCTAATTCACCACACAACTCTTACTGACCGAGCAGGACTGTGTTACTTTTCAGGCAAGCCGAAGATGCTGCGGCCGGTTGTCCGGCATCCAGCTAATTCATCAATAAGCAGATAAGGAGCTAACAATGAGCATTGTGGAGAAAGCGCTGGCGACACAGTTGGCAAACATTGAAAAACGCACCGGCAAATCGTTGGCGGAACTTGCCGCTTTGGTGCGGAACAGCGGCCTCACTAAACACGGCGAGCTGCGCGATATGCTCAAACGTGATTTAGGACTTGGGCATGGCGATGCCAATACACTCGTGCATCACGTGTTGAAATCCGCGGGACAGAGCGCCGTGGCTGAAAAGAACCGCTCGACCGATGACGTCGTGGCCGCTTTATATGCCGGACCTAAAGCTGCGCTGCGGCCTATTCACGACAAGCTGATAGCCGCAATCAACAAGTTCGGTGAATTTGAGATTGCGCCGAAAAAGACCTATCTCAGCCTGCGGCGTAAGAAACAGTTCGCCATGATCGGGCCTGCGACGAATACACGCGTTGAGGTCGGCTTGAATATGAAAGGTGTCGCCGCCACGGAGCGTTTATTAGAGATACCGCCCAACAGCATGTGTAACTACAAGGTCAAGGTGATGAGCGAAGCGGAAGTGGATCAAGCATTGATTGCGTGGCTTCGCCAGGCCTTTGATAACGCTGGCTAGGGGCTGGCCGCTTGGTGGCTGGCGTCGTGAGAAAACATGCCATCTGGTCGAGTTGCCATCCCATATCGTAATTTCTGCGTACAGCCAAGCCTTAGATTCAATGTTGCGAGAGGTTGGGGATAACTACGTAACTGCTTGTCACAGAATGATTCTTGCCGCCGCGTGCAAGCGCCGCTGAAATTGGCACAGCGGTTGTTATAGCTCTGCCCGAAAGGGGGAGCAATCCTAATGACAACCAATAACCGCTATGCACCTTTCGCCTTAGTCGCGCTGGTCGCCAGTGTGATCGGGTGGGGGGCTTCCAGTTGGATGAATCGCGAGCAGACGGCGGCGCAAACGCTGCCTGCCGCCAGTAACGTTGCCGCGTTGGGTTTTCAACCAAACGCGCCAGCCGCCTTACAACCTTTGCCCCAACAACCCGTTGTTCCGCTGCCAGTGGCCGGTGCGCCGATCACTTATGTGGCTGTACCCGTGCAACCTGTCGCGCAAGTTGTGCCCGCACAGGTCGTGACGACTCGCGCGGCGGCCACGCCCGTGAGAACGCGCACGATTGTGGCGGCGAATGAAGCGCCTGCTACCTCGACAACTGTACGTAAGAGAGGTTTGAGTAACAAAGCCAAAGCTGCGATTGCGATTGGCGGCGGCGCTGGTTTGGGGGCGGCCATCGGCGGCATTGCCAAGGGCGGTAAAGGCGCGGGCATCGGTGCGCTGATTGGCGCTGGTTCGGCGGCTGTCTATTCCGTAATTCGTCACAAACAGAATAAGCCGGTCTTTTAATCGGCAGGCTTTGGCAATAGTTGCCAAGCGCAGAAACCGAAAACCTTTCACCCGAACGCTGACTGTTTCTTCTTGCCGGGTTGTGTCCTACACCCGTGTCAGAGAAACCAGCCTTGGGGTGAAAGGTTTTCGGTTTTTTGGTTTGTATCAGTGTCAACGCCAATAGCTCATAGGTATTTCCGGCTAGGCATCGGTAAAGCCTGTGCTATAGTGCGCCCGCCAATTTCCTATCGGTTGGTGTTTTGACTTTGGATGGAGGAAGTTAGGAAATGAAGACACTCTTCTACACTGCCTGTCTTTTGATGGTGCTGTCAGGCTACTCGCAGTGGCAAGCGTTTGCCCTGCAGGTGGTGGAACTGGCTCGCCAACAACTCCCGCAACCAATCGCAGAACTCTGGCCTGTTCAAACCGCCGCATACCAACGGGTCACTGTGGCGGGCAAGGAAGAGGCCATTGCTGCACGTCTGAAAGAGACCTTGCGCGAGCTCAGCGAGAGCGAAAGCTTGAGCGGCGCGCGCGTAAGCCTTAAACAAGTTCGTTTCATTCCCACGAAGGCCGCAACCCCCGCAAAGGCTGCTGCATTCTTGAATGTTCCGGACAAGGCGCGTCGTGAAGAAGACGCCCCAGAGTCGGTGTCGTCCACGGGTTATTACGTGGCGACGATCAACTACGATTTAATCAGTCCGCTGACGGTTGAATCGGGGGCGACGGTTTTGACGGCGGCCTGTTCCTGTGGCGTCGCCCAAGTTCGCTTGAGCGACGGCTTCGGGGTGATGAAGACTTTCAGATGCCCCAAGGTGAGGAACTGATCGAAAAGTTCCTTTGGTGAAGTCGTCATCCTCTGATGGGAAGCAAAAGGCGGAGCGTGCACAACGCGCCGCCTTTTTTATTGCGCCAACCGGTGGTTGCCTTGTGCTCTTCCAAAACGGCCTGCTTTGTGTAGAATGCCTGAACACTCCCAACCAACGCTGTGAAGAGATAATCCAGAAAAAAGCCCGCAGCAAAAAAACCGTGGGCGGCCTTGCTGGCAAAAGGAAATAAACAGTCTTTGTAATTAGAGGTTTGCATTAAGGAGGCATTTGTTATGTGTGTGCATCACGCCCCTGAAAGTCCCGCCGAGCGCCGGACGTTTTTGGGCATTTTATCCGGCTTGATTGCCGCCGGGATTTCCGCCGTGCTCGGCGTCAACATTGGCCGGTTTGCGCTCGGCCCGGCTTTTACCAAAGCCGACGCGGAGGACTGGTCGGACGTGGGGGCTTTGACTGGTATTCCCGAAGGTCAGTTGACCAAGCGCAATCTGCTTGTTGCGCGCGTGGCGGGCTGGGGCAATTTCACCGCCGAGCGCGCTGTCTGGGTGGTGCGCAACGGCGCTGAGGTCAAGGTCTTCACAGCCGTTTGTCCGCATCTGGGTTGCACCGTCAATGCCAACGCCGAAGGGTTCCTGTGTGCCTGTCACAACAGTCAATGGAACACCAGCGGGCAGACGCTGGCCGGGCCTGCGCCGCGCGGTTTGGATACGCTGGAACATCGCGTCGAAGGCGGCAAGCTGCAAGTCCGTTACGCGGATTTCAAACAGGGGATTCCGAACAAAGAGGCCATCGGCTGATAAAGGTCATTCGCTATGAACTTAGAAAAAATCACTGCGCGGTTGGCGGCGGCCTACGCTTGGCTGGATGAGCGGACGGGCGTCAAGGCGGCGGTTGATGCGGCGCTCTACGAACCGATTCGCGGCGGTGCGCGTTGGGCCTATGTCTTTGGCAGCGCGCTGCTTTTTCTTTTTGCCATGATGGTCGTGACCGGCATTTGTATGACGCTCTATTACGTGCCGAGTGCCGACCACGCGCACACGAGTGTCGCTTATATCCAGAAAGTCGTGCCCGGCGGCGCGCTCATTCGCGGCCTGCATCATTACGGCGCCAGTACGATGATCATTGTCGCCGTGCTGCATCTGGCGCAAGGCTTCCTGTTCGGCGCCTACAAACAACGGCGCGAATTGATTTGGTTGACGGGCGCGGTAATGTTGCTGCTCTTGCTGCTCTTTTCTTTCACCGGCTATTTGCTGCCCTGGGATCAGGCGGCGTATTTCGGCACCAAGGTGGGCGCTTCGATTGCCGGTGAAATCCCGCTCATCGGCCCGCTGCAACGGCGCATTTTGCTGGGGGGCGAAGACCTTTCGACGCTTACGCTGTCGCGCTTTTTCACCGTCCACGTGTTTTTGCTGCCACTCGGTTTGGCTGGGCTGGCGGGGCTGCACCTGTTGTTCTTTCGCCGCTCAGGCCCGGCGGGGCCGTACCATAACCGCGACGATAACCGGGTCGAACGCTTCTATCCGGGCCAGGTCTTTAAGGATTCGGTGGCCATGCTCGCGGTCTTTTTGGTGCTGGTGTATTTGGCTTACAGTGCGCCAGCGGAATTAGGGCCGGTGGCTGATCCGACGGCGGATTATCTGGCGCGTCCGCCCTGGTTTTTCATGCCGCTGTTTCAGATGCTGAAGTATTTTGAAGGACAACTCTCGCTGATCCCGATTATGGGTGTGCCAGCCTTGTTATTCGGGCTGTTGTTCCTGCTGCCGTTTTTCGACCGCAACCCTGAGCGCCATCCGCTCAAGCGTAAGCTGGCCGTCGCCTTGCTGGCGCTCTTCCTCATCGGCCCGGTTGCGTTGATCGCTCTGGCGCGCTATCAGGACACGCATCACCCTGAGTTCGGGCCGAAGCTGCAAAAGCAGGAAGAAGAGATGCGCGCCTTTCTCAAAGCTCCCTTTGAACCGCAGGTGGTTGGCGGTAAGAGCGCGGTGAAAGCCGCCGCCGCGCCGCAGGCTTATCTGGAAAGCTGTGCGGCCTGTCACGGCGAACAAGGCGAAGGGGCCGCGTCGTTTCCGAAACTGATCGGCGTAACCGCCAAGCCGCAACGCACCAAAGAAGATTTGTTGAAGATTCTCGACGATTCAGAGGCGTATCAATTGGAATTGCCAATGCCGAAGTCGTTTCCGAAACTGAGCGCCGAGCAGAAAAAAGAAATCGTTGAATGGTTGGCGACGCTGAAATAATTTTGAGTAGGCAGGCCTCGCTGGGCCTGCCTACTCCACCCTTCTCTCCTTGCTTGATTTACTCGCCCGCCCGCCGTTTCGCATGGCGCTGACGCTCGCGCTCGCCGATTTCCTGAAAGCGGTCGCGAATCCAATTGCCCACATCCTCTAGCGAAAAGTCTTTCGTCTCACCGCAAGGGGTTTTGAACCCGGCGGCAAAGCCCGGTTTCCACCAGTCCTCTTCGATGCGCACTTCATCCTCGAAATACGAAACGACCTGGCGGCAGGCCAGCGCGACGGTCGTCAATGAACTGTCTTCGGGCAAGGGCGCAAAGACTGTCTTAACATTGGGGTCGAGTTCGCCCAGCCGCGCCAAAATGCGATTGAATTGCGCGGCGGCAAAGCGCGTTTCGCTCTCGCCCACCTGCGTCCATTGCACGCGCACGGCCATGCGCGCCGTGCGGTGCAAAACGTTGATCAATTTTCTCAGTTCCTGTTCACGTTCCATTTGATACTCCTTCAAGATGTCAAAGTTTGGCTTTGACGCGCGCACGTTTGGTTTTCTGCGCCGGGTTTGCCTCCGGCGCCGCCAGTTGCTGGCGCAGTAATTGTTTGGCGCGATGCAAGCGCCATTTGACCGTCGTCAGCGGCAAATCCAGAAAATCTGCGATGCGCGCCAACGGCACTTCGTCATAAAACCGCAGTTGCAAAATCAAGCGGTACTCTTCGGCCAGGGTTTCAATCGCCGCCCGCACCCAGGCCGTCTCGATACTTTCCGCTGGTTTGAACGGAATGGCCAGCACGCTGCTGTTCTCAAGCAAGGCCTCATCCAATTCGACACGCTGGGCGCGTTCCCGCCGCGTGCGTTGTCCCAGGCGATACGCCGCGTGCCGTGTGATGGCATAAAGCCACGAGGCAAATTTATCCGGCTCTTCGATGGACGGCAGCGCTTTGAAAGCCAGCAACAAGGCCTCTTGCACGATGTCTTCGGCCAATTCGTTGCCAGCGATGGTTTGCGCGACGCGATAGGCCGCCGTGCGGTAACGCAGCGCCAGCACGTCGAATGAACGCAGATCGCCCAGAATGGCGGCCAGCACCAATACGGCATCTGGCGCGGCCTCAGCTAAATTGTCGAAGTTGGAATCCGCCATCCTTTGCTCTCGCTTGCACCTTACTAGAGACCGGGACTACGAAAAAGGATAGCGGCGGGATTGAAAAAAGTCGCGCGCGGTACTGTCACTGCCACGCATTCCTGATTTAACCGCTGATTGACTTCACCCAACATGCGTTCAAGAATACGCGCGCAATCGCAAACATTTCCATTTCAACAAACCATCAATTGAGGCTTCGTTATGAGTGAGAAACCGAATCTGGTTGAACGGCGGCAGTTTTTAAGCACCACGCTGGCAGCCTTGACTACCGTTGGGACGACCGCCGGGGCGACGGCAGGGATGACGGCGAAATCCTACGCGCGCATCCTCGGCGCAAATGATCGCCTGCGTCTGGGCGGCATCGGCCCCGGCGACCGTGGCAGCGGACGTTTGGTCACCGCACAAAAGCTGGGCGCGCAAATCGTCGCGTTGTGCGATGTCAACAAAGGCATGCTCGCACTGGCGCAGAAAAAACTGAGCGCGCCGGTCGAGAAGACCTATGTGGATTACAACGAATTGCTCGCGCGCAAGGACATTGACGGCGTGATCATCGCCACGCCCGATCATTTGCATCACGATTGCCTGCTCGCGGCGGTCAAAGCGGGCAAGGATGCCTATATCGAAAAGCCGCTGGCGCGCACCATCGAAGAAGGCGAAGACATGGTCGCCGCCGTCAAAGCCTCGAAACAGATCGTCCAAGTCGGCAATCAACGCCGCAGCGGCGATCATTTTCGCAAAGCGCGCGACATCGTCGCCAGCGGTGGCATTGGCGAAATTCGCTTCGTGCGCATCTGGGATTTTCGCTATCGCCCGGTTGACCCATACATCAAACGCAGCAAAGACCCATCGTTGTTTGCACCCGAATTGGTGGATTGGCCTCGGTTCCTCGGCAAGGCGCCGCAGCGACCATACGACGCCAAGCGCGCCTCGGGCTGGCGCTGGTATTGGGATTACGCGGGCGGTCTGATGACCGACATCGGCCCGCACTGGCTCGATGTCGCGATGTGGATCACCGGCTGCGACGGCCCACGCTCGGTCGTTTGCAACGGCGGCAAGTATCAAAACATGGATTGGGAAACGCCCGACAACGTCCACGCGATCATGGATTGCGGCAGCTTCTCGCTGGTGTTTATGGTGCAGTTCATGAACGGGCAGGAATACGACGGCGGCGCGTTTTACGGCCTGGAAGGCAGCATCGTGCAGGAGAACAATCGCAACCTGATGGTGCGCTACGACAAGCAACGCAAAGAGGTCGAGTCGTGGCCGATCACGGATGAAAATACGCCGCACATGCAAAACTTCCTCGATTGCATGAAGAGCCGCCAGCAGCCACGTTCGCCCGTCGAACTCGCCAGCCGCGTCATCATCGGCGCGCATCTGGCGAATGAAGCGTTTCGCACGGGCCGCAAAGTGGAATGGGATGTGACGAAGTGGCGGCACGCAGAACGACCGGAACGCACGGCGGGCTACCGGCAGGGCGCATGAGCGGCTATCGTTGGCATAATGACAAACACAGCAGCACAAACCGTAACGCAAGATTCGCACCAGTTTCTGGACAGCTACAACTTGCTCTATCACATCGAAGTCGCGCGGCGGCTGCACGCGAACCCGCAAACGATTCTGGCGCGGGCGCGACAGAACCTCGAACGCTGGCTGCCCGCTCACGCCGGCAGTTTTTCGGAGCACGCCTTGCAAGAATGGCGCGGCTTGCTGGATCAATTGAACGTCGTTGACTTGATGAAACTCATCACCGAAGACTCAGATGAAGGGCAGCGCTTACGCCAGTCTACGCCCTTTACCGGCATTCTCACCGAAACGGAGCGCGCTGAATTATGGAGGCGTTGTGCGGCAGGAAACCTTTCTCGAACTCATCCAGCGAGTGAAAGAAGTTCGCGGCATTGCTTTGCCGATTTCGGTGAATCAGCAATTGGGCATCACCAGCGCCTTTCATGATGAGCACGGCTATTATGCCGACAGCGGTGGGTTGGCGACGGTAGTCTTGCCGTCAGACTGGCAAGAACGATTGCAACCACTGGCTGACGATAGCGGCCAAATCATCGCGCATTGTCTTGAGCTTTATGATGTCGCCGTCAGCAAGCTGATGGCCAGTCGCGACCAAGATTGGGGCTTCCTGGCTTAGCTGCTCGCTGCGCAATTGATTGCCTTGCCAGAATTGGCTACACGGGCCGAGATGATCTTGCAAACGGCTGTCGCGCGCGCCTTGCAACCGCGACTGGAAAAGTTGGTCGCCAGTTTGCAGCAGCACCACACGCGCCCCGATCTCACGCCGCTGCGGCAACTCATCCAACAATTCAACACGCCGAATCCATAATGCTAATGCTGCCCAGCCCTGGGTTGCAGATATTCCAACAGCCAACTCTTCGCAAACGCCCAGTCCCGCCGCACCGTGCGCGCCGTGACGCCCAGCGCCTGCGCCGTCTCGGCTTCATCCAGCCCGACAAAATACCGCTTCCTGTAAAAAATCCGGTGATGACAATGTAGGGGCAGACCTGGGTGTTTGCCCCGGTCGCTTTTGCGGCCTTCGATGCCGTCTGTTGCCACCGGGGCAAACACCCAGGTCTGCCCCTATATTGTCACCGAAAAATTTACAGGAAGAAATACCGTAGCTCGACGACGTTCACACTTCAGCGCGTCTACGGATCGCCACGTACACGCCGCAGCGTGAACTCTGAACGGCCAGCACCGAAAACTTTACAGAAGGAATAATTTCTCGCAACTGCTCAGCCCCAAGGGGGCGAAGTAAAGAAGCCCAGGGCAACGCCCTGGGAGCAGGACATCAGATCAGGTGAGCCCCAACGGGGGCGAAATAGTTATTGCGCCCCGTCGGGGCTTGGAAACCATCCATCTGCTGACCCGGTGCGTTGCACCGGGCTATCATATTGCGCCCCCTTGGGGCTGAGTAGCTACAATTTCTCAAAAAAGTCAGTCGTTGCTGTCCGTTTCCGCCCGCCAAACCCGTTTCCTTTCATGCCCGGCGATTTTTTGCGCACAAGGCAGCGGTGACTTGATCTACATCAAGAAGTGACTTGCGCTAGATCAATGACAGCCTTTGCCGCGCCGTTGAAAATGCCGTTGCGCAAATTGTATGGCAAGCGAATACGCGCGCCGCGCAGCTTCACCCCCACGCTGCTGGGCGTTGGCCTGAGTGATTACCAGGGGAGTGTCCGCAAGCAGTCAAGGGAAAAAACGCAGGCTTTAGATCAGTTTGCAATTGAATGTACGGGCGGCGCGGTGGGGCCAGTACCGCGCGCGTGAGCAAGCGCTGCGTCAACGCTGGCGGCTTATGGCATACCCAGAGTCTCCGCTTGCTGACGCGCGCGGTACCGACCGGGAGCGCGCCTTTTCCCGTACACCGCTCTGCCATCCGATCTAGAGGGTTGGCGCCAGCCGGGTAACCGCAGTTTTGGGCGCCGCAAAATTTTCTTGCAACACTCGCGGCGAGTTCCGCACTTCGAAATGTACCGGGGACTTCCACACAGGCCTGCCTGCAACTCCGACCAAGTCTTGGAGGCGGTGTCTTGCTACCTGGAGCGACCAGGGCTGGATTGAACTCAATTTTTCTGATCACTGCGGATTTTGTGGTGACAGCCCCAGCGGGGCGAAATGTTTATAGTTGGAATGCGAAAGAGCACGCGAGCCCCAGCGGGGCGGTATCTGCCGGCTCAGATGTCGCTCCTAACGGAGCTAAGCGCATAGATTTGACTGGTTGCTATAAACATTGCGCGCCGCTGGCGCTGGAAAACACTCAAACCACAAAATCCGGTAGGACTAGCAATTTTTAGCACGATGAATAAACAACCCAACATTTACGACCAACACTGGGACGCGCGCGCTTACCTGCGCCATTACTACAGCCAGGCGTTCATCCCGGATGACGAAGAGGCGATCTATCAGCGCCTCATTCCTTACTTTCAACAACGTGGGCAGCAGCGCGCGCAACACGGCGGGCGGCGCTTTGCCCGCGCGTTGGATTTCGGCTGTGGGCCAACGCTTCATCACCTGAATTTGTTAGCGCCGTGGGCAGATGAATTGCACGCCGCCGATTACCTGCCCGGCAATTTGCAGGAAATACAACGCTGGTTGCGCGCGGAACCGGAAGCGCACGATTGGGACCTGAAAATCCGGCGCGTGATTGAAGTGGAAACGCAGGCCGCAGTCACCGACGCCATGCTGGCGGCGCGCAAGGCCTTGTTGCGGCAGCGGCTGACAACGCTTAAACCTTGCGACGTGCGGCAGGCCGATCCGTTGGGCGACGGCAGTCAGTACGATCTTTTATTCTCGGCTTATTGCGTAGATGCGGCTTCGGACTCGGCGGCGGAATGGCGGCTGTGGATGCAAAACCTCTTAACGCTGTGCCGCGACGATGGCGTCGTCTTGCTGGTGTCATCCAGCAAAGCGCGGCAATACCGCATCGGCAACCAGCTTTTCCCCGAAGCCAACATTGACGCGAACGACATGTCAGCGGCGTTGCTGGCAGCAGGCTTTTCGCCGCAACGCATCCGGCTTGAAACCGTAGCGATCAAGGATTGGGCGGAAGACGCTTTCAACGCCATCACCATCGCCATTGCCGAAAAGGGCGCGGCCAGGGAGGGGGATGCCACAGCCGTCTGACCTTTTTCACCTCACCCGCCATTTGCCAACGCCCTTGCTGGTCATTGACCAAGCGCAGGTGTGCGCGAACATCGGGCAGTTGCGGCAGGCTTTGCCAGCAGTCGAATTGTTTTACGCCGTGAAATGCAACGCTCACCCGCACGTACTGGCAGCCGTGCAACAGATGGAAGCCGGTTTCGAGATCGCGTCCCTCAGCGAAGCCGCGACCGTGCGGCGTATGGGCGTAGCGCCGGAACGCATCATCTGCTTGCATCCGATCAAAGCGCCGGAATTTTTGCGCTACTTGCATCGTCATCAGATTGGCGTGCTGGCGGCGGATAGCCGCGCCGAACTCGACAAGCTGGCCGCACACGCACCGCACAGCCGCATCGTCTTACGCCTCAACGTCGCCAACACCGGCAGCGTTTTCCCTCTGAGCAACAAGTTCGGCAGCGCGCCGGAGGAAGCGTTGGGTCTGTTGAGTTATGCCCGCGAACGTGGGCTGCAACCGCATGGGTTGACGATTCACGTCGGCTCGCAATGTGAACGCGCGGCGACGTGGACAGAAGCGTTGCACGTTTGCCGCCAAGTCTGGCGCGACGCGCATCGAGCTGGATTTGCGCTGAAATTATTAAGCCTGGGTGGTGGCTTGCCTGCGCCCTACGCGCCGGAGGGGCTGACGGCGGCACAAGTGGCGTTGACGATACGCACCGCGCTGGAAAACTTCGCTTTGCCCACCGGCTGCGCCCTCAGTATCGAACCGGGCCGCGCCCTGGTCGCCAATGCCGGGACGCTCATCGCCTCGGTCGTAGGCTTAGCCGAACGTCAGAACGGCAGTTGGGCCTATCTCGATGCCGGTGTTTATCACGGCCTGTTTGAAGCTTGCGCGGCGGGCGGCGGCTTGCCTTTTCAACTGAGCACGAATCAACCCGGTCGTCCGCCCATGCTTTACAACCTCGGCGGCCCGACCTGCGACGGCTTCGATATGCCGTTCGAACGCCGCGCCTTGCCGGAACTGCGCCTCGGCGACCGGGTCGCGATTCACACTGCCGGTGCGTATTCGACAGAGCTTTCTTCTACGTTTAACGGCTTTCCGGCGCCGACGGTGTATGGGTTGGAGGAGTTACAGCAGTAACTATTGCCCCATGCGCATCAGGCGGTTTTGAAATGAGTCAGGCTGGATGTCTTGTTTGATCTGACGGAGTTCATTTTCCAGAAGAGCGAACCTGCCGCGCAAATCAACATACATGTCCCGCTGCATCTTGAGCATCTCACGTTGCAATTGGGTAAGCACATCTAATTTAGCATTGATTTCGTTGACCGTTGTCTGCAACACGGCTTGTCCCGTTTCGAGTGAGGCCAGGCGCGCTTCAAGCGAAGGTGGTGGATGTTGTTGGGTTGTTTCGTTCTCAAGTGGATCGGTCATAGCGATTACCTCATCGGCATCATACGGAGAATTTATGAGCCTCGTCAATGTTCACAAACAGACACGCTCCAATTTGGTAAGCGTGACGGTTGCCGAAGACCCAAGCTTGGCTGACAAGATCGAAGAACTGGATCGCCAATCCTGGCCGCCATATTTACTGCAAGCGCACAAACCGTTTGAGTCAGCTTTTAATGTTACTTGGCTTGCCATTTACGACTATTGGCCTGAGTGCCAGTTTGGATTATTTGATAAGACGACCGGCGAGTTAGTAGCTTGGGGTAACTCAGCGCCGCTTGCCTGGACACAACGCACAGATGACCTGCCTAACACCGGATGGGATTGGGCGATGCACCAGGCTTTTCTCGGTAACATAAACAAGGTAACACCTAATGCCTTGGCCGCTCTTGGAATTTCAGTCAGACAAGCCGCTCGCAATCAAGGCATAAGCGCAGCGGCAATAGCGACGATGAAACAAATAGCCAGAAGGCTGGGTTGTGATTCCTTGATTGCGCCTGTACGCCCGAGCCTAAAGAGTCTTTACCCTTTAACTCCGATAACTGAATACCTAACTTGGCAAGACGACACAGGTCTTCCGTTTGATCCGTGGTTGCGCACACATCTGCGATTGGGCGCAACGATCATCAAAGCTTGCCCGCAATCTATGAGACTTACAGGCAAGGTTGCAGATTGGGAAAAATGGACTGGCCTGAAGTTTCCGGCCAGCCAGCATTACGTCGTTCCACAAATGCTAAGTACCTTAAAAATAGATCGTGAGAAGGACGAAGGAATTTATGTTGAGCCAAACGTTTGGATGGAGCACAAGTTATGAGCCTAGTTAATGTTCACAACGAATGGGATCCGCTCGAAGAAGTCATCGTCGGGCGCGCCGCCAACGCCCGTATCGCACGGCCCGACAAAGGCCTTTTCGCGGTCGAATACCGCGAGTATGGGCAAGCCGAAAACATCCCGTCCGGCCCCTACCCGCAGCGCGTCATCGAAGAAACCGAAGAAGACCTCGCCGTCTTGATCGAGACGTTTCAAAGGCTCGGCGTAACGGTGCGCCGCCCCGAAATCCGGGAGCACGCGCAACCATTCAGCACGCCCGATTGGGCGAGCGATGGGCAATACAACTATTGCCCGCGCGATCTGTTTGTGGCGGTTGGGCAAACGCTGATCGAAGCGCCGATGACCTTGCGCGCGCGGCAATTGGAAACACTCTCGTTCAAACCCATCCTGCTCGATTACCTGCGTTCGGGCAGCCGCTGGATCAGCGCGCCCAAGCCGCGTTTGGCGGATGAAATGTACAACGCGACCGGTCAGGGCTTGGCAATTCGTGAACACGAGCCGGTGTTTGACGCGGCGAATGTGCTGCGCGTGGGGCGCGACTTGCTCTATCTGGTTTCCGACAGCGGCAATCGTTGCGGCGCGCATTGGTTGCAAACCTGCGTTGGCACGGATTATCGCGTGCGCGCTTATGACAACGTATACACCGGCACGCACGTAGACACGACCATCACACTGGTGCGGCCCGGCTTGGTCGTGGTCAATGCCGCGCGCGTCGGGCCACGCAATTTGCCAGAGCTGTTCCGCGACTGGGAAGTGATTTACCTGGAGGCGGTGACGGACATCGGCTACACGGGGACGGCGTATGCGTCGGTCTGGATCGGCCTGAATTTCATGATGGTCAACCCGGAGACGGCCATTGTTGACGCGCGGCAAACGGCGTTGCGGCGGGAACTGGAAAAACGCGGCGTGGCGATCATCCCCTTGCAATTGCGGCACGCGCGCACGCTGGGTGGCGGCTTTCATTGCGTGACATTGGATGTGCGCAGGCGCGGCGGATTGGAAACGTATTGTCAGCAGCGCGGAAACGAACCCCTTCTTGTTTAGTGGACAAGCAAATCAGCGCGGTCTTTCCCTCTGCGCGTCAAGCCTATATCATGCGCGCGATGACAAGCACCTCCGCACAACTGGCCCCAATCGGCTCGCAACGTTTTATTGATTTGGTGGCGTTGGACTATCACCGTCTCGTGGCGGAACGTTTGCGAACCGACCCCGACAAAGTCTTGCGTGAGGCCCGCGAGAACTTGTGGCGTTGGCTGCCGGTTCACGCAGGCAGTGGTTCAGAATTGGCGCTGTTGGAATGGCAGCAACTGCTTGACACCAAAACCGTACCGGAACTCATTGCCATCATTCTGGAAGATTCTGATGAAGGGCAGCGGTTACGCTCTTCGACGCCTTTTGCCGGCTTGCTTTCGTTGGAAGAAAGTCGCGCACTCTGGAAACGCCATGCGGAAGCCAGCCTTTATTGAACTGATTCAGCAAGTCAGAGCTATCACCGGCACAGTTGAGTTGGTCATTGTCGGCTCGCATTGTTTGTATGCCGTAACAGAACAAGTGCCGGAGGTGGTAGCACGATCAGTCGAAGCGGATTTTTTGCTCGGTCCGTACAGCTTGGAATTGATGATACAGGTCAATGCCGACCTTGGTGTTGCCAGTCCTTATTTCAAGGAATACGGCAATTATGCCGATGCTTTAGGTCTGGCAAGTGTGACCTTGCTGCCGGGCTGGGAAACACGATTGCAACCGTTGGCGGATGGCGACGGCCAAATCATCGCCCGTTGCCTTGAGCTTTACGATGTCGCCGTCAGCAAGCTGATGGCAGGACGTGATAAAGACTGGGCTTTCCTGTCGTACTTGCTCGATGCGCAATTGATCGCTTTGCCTGATTTGGTTGGCCGTGCCGCCTTGATTCAACAAACCGCTGCTGAGGGAGCTTTGCTGCCACGGCTGGAAAAGTTGCTTGCCAATTTGCAAAAGCACCACACCCGTTATGACCTTGCGACGTTGCGCCAACTCATTCACCAACTCAAATTCCCCAATCCTTAACCCCACCACGTTATGCCTGACACCACTACCATCATCGAAGAAGAAATTCGCCTGAAAGAAGCACGCGCCCGGCGCGGCCATTGGAAACGCTGGGGCCCTTATTTGAGCGAACGCGCCTGGGGTACGGTGCGCGAGGATTATTCGCCCGATGGCGCGGCGTGGGATTACCTGCCGCACGATCAGGCACGGTCAAAGGCGTATCGCTGGGGCGAGGATGGGTTGGGCGGCATCTGTGATCGGCGGCAGCAGATTTGTTTTGCCTTGGCGCTGTGGAATGGGCACGACCCGTTTTTGAAGGAACGGCTGTTTGGCCTGACCGGCCAGCAGGGAAATCACGGCGAAGACGTGAAGGAGTATTACTACTACCTGGATTCGACGCCGACGCATTCGTACATGAAGTTTTTGTACAAGTATCCGCAACGCACGTTTCCCTACGAACAACTGGTTGAAATGAACCGGCGGTGGAGCAAGCACGACCCTGAATTTGAATTGCTCGATACGGGCGTTTTTGCAGAGGATCGCTACTTCGATGTGTTTGTCGAATACGCCAAGGCCACGGTCGAAGACATGTTGATCCGCGTGACAGTGGTGAATCGCGGGCCTGAAGTCGCTGAGTTGCACGTGTTGCCGACCGTGTGGTTTCGCAACACCTGGTCGTGGGGCGGCAACGCGCCGCAGCCGCGCATGGAAGAGGTCGAGAGTTTGCCGGACACCCAGGCGATTCACCTGGAGCATCCCGCGCGCAGCAAACGCTGGCTGGTATGCGAAGGCGCACCGGAATTGTTGTTCACCGAAAACGAAACCAACGCGCAACGGCTTTACGGCGTGCCGAATCACACGCCCTTCGTCAAAGACGGCATCAATGATTGCGTGGTCAACGGGCGGCGCGAAGCCGTCAATCCGAATCAATTCGGCACCAAGGCGGCGGCGCGTTATCACTTGAATATTGGCGCGGGCGAGAGCGTGACGCTCAAGTTGCGTCTGTCGAATGACGAGCCGGCGGAGGCGGGCTTCGGTCATTTGTTCGACGAGATGTTTGCCAAACGTTTGGCCGAGGCAGATGAGTTCTATGAATTGCGTGCGCCCGAAGGTGTGCCGCCCGGCCCCTTGCTGGACGATTTGAAAAACGTGCAGCGCCAGGCTTTCGCCGGGTTGTTGTGGTCGAAACAGTTTTATTACTACCACGTGCGGGACTGGCTGCGCGGCGATCCGGGCCAGCCTGTGCCACCGGCGGCGCGGTTGGACGGGCGCAACTGCAATTGGCAACACCTCTATTGCGAGAACATCATCTCGATGCCGGATAAGTGGGAGTACCCCTGGTTCGCCGCGTGGGACTTGGCCTTTCACTGCATCCCGCTCGCGCTGATTGACGCCGACTTTGCCAAAGAGCAACTGTTGTTGATGCTGCGCGAATGGTACATGCATCCGAACGGGCAGATACCGGCCTATGAATGGGCCTTTGGCGACGTCAATCCGCCGGTGCACGCCTGGGCGGCCTGGCGCGTTTATCGCATCGAACAAAAAAACACGGGCATTGCCGATCACACCTTTCTCGAAAAAGTCTTCCACAAGTTGCTCATCAACTTCACCTGGTGGGTCAATCGCAAAGACCGCGAAGGCAACAACGTTTTTGAAGGCGGTTTTCTGGGCTTGGATAACATCGGCGTGTTTGACCGCAGCGCCGCGCTACCCACGGGCGGACACATCGAACAGTCCGATGCGACGAGTTGGATGGGCATGTATTGCCTGAACATGATGGTCATCGCGCTGGAACTCGCCAAAACCAATCCGGCTTATGAGGACGTAGCGTCGAAATTCCTCGAACACTTTGTCTACATTTCCGCCGCGATGAACAACGTGGGCGGCGAAGAGTTGTGGGATGAGACGGACGGCTTTTATTACGACGTGCTGCAATTGCCCAACGGCCAGCGCTTCCCGATGCGCGTGCGTTCGATGGTCAGTTTGATTCCGCTCTTTGCGGTCGAAAGCCTGGAACCGGAACTGCTGGATCAACACGAAGGCTTCCACGAGCGCATGCAATGGTTCATTGACACCGTGCCCGAACTCGGCCAGTTCATCGCCTCGCAGCGCAAACGCACGGGCTTGCGCCGCTTCTTTTCACTGGTCAGCGCCGAGCGGCTGAAACGCGTCTTGCAAGTGATGCTGGACGAGACGGAATTTCTCTCACCCTACGGCATTCGCTCGCTGTCGAAATACCACGAACAGCGGCCCTATTTGCTGACGGTAGACGGGCAGCAGCATCGGGTGGACTACGAGCCGGCGGAATCGCGGTCGGGGCTGTTCGGCGGCAACTCGAACTGGCGCGGGCCGGTGTGGTTCCCGGTCAACTTCCTGATCATCGAATCGTTGCAGAAATTCCACTTCTATCTCGGCAACGATTTCCTGGTTGAATACCCGACCGGGTCTGGGCACATGCTGAACCTGTGGGACGTGAGCATCGAATTGTCGCGGCGGCTGACACATCTGTTTTTGCGCGATGGAGAAGGGCAACGCCCCACCTTTGGCCCCAACCCGAAGTTTCAAAACGATCCGCATTGGCGCGATCATTTGTTGTTTTATGAATACTTCCACGGCGATACCGGCGCGGGGCTGGGCGCGAGTCATCAGACGGGCTGGACGGGGCTGGTGGCGAAGCTCATTCAGCAGGTCTATTCGCAGAAACGCACGAAGGCGACAGGATTGCTTGATCCGAAGTTTATGGCGGGCGTGAAGGGTGATGAGAAGGGATAGGGATTATGAGGGTTGAGAAGCTCCGTTACTACTTTGCAAAAGCAGATGATTCGCCTTTTCTCTCACGACTTGTAGTTGTTTTGTTATTGCCGGTGGTGGCGTTGCTGCTTTGTGGAGTCGTTGAAATTTTCGAGTATCTTCACTATCCCACTGCCGATAATGTCGAAGCGGCAATCCGCCAGCAACTACCAAGCGGTACGGATAAAGCAGTGGTTGTCCAGTTTCTCCACCAATACAAATTCAGCTTCAGTGATGGCTCAGCCGATGAATGGGCAAAGTCGTTTTCAGATTTTCATAAACCCAGGATTGAAGCGAAAATCGGCCTCATTAAGAGTTACATTAAAGGCAACACAACTGTAGCAGAGCCGTTCAGCCTAGGTGGCTGCTGGTCTGAGGTGACCTTCTTCTTTGACGTTGATGGAAAGCTGATTGATTCAGTGGTAAGCGAACACTGCGATTCACTTTGACGATGGTGGCAAGAACTCACCACCAATCTTTGCTCACAGCCTTGAGTAACCTATCACTTTTGATGGCGAGGTGCGATTCGTCCCAAACTGCCCGGCCATTCCTTACTAAAATCGCTTGCGGTGATTCGTGTTGAATACCTGTGACACGCTCTAGTTGGTCGCTCACCTCGCGCGCCGTTTGCACGACGATCAAGGCGTGCTGAACAGAGGCGCTAGCCTCAGATGCCAGATACTTTTCAAATTCGCCAAGGGCGCGCGAACTGATGGGACAGGCGTTGCTGTGTTTGAAAAAGAGCACCGGTTGTTGATGCGAGGCCTGCAACAGATCGGTAAGCCCCGCGAGCGAAGTAAGTTCTTGATATTCAGGCATGGAAATTAATTCAGATTACCTCCACGACATGGATAGCATCCACGCGCGGGGCGCGGCAAGCGCCCAGTTTGGTTGGCCTGCCGGGGAGTTCGGTTTATCATCCGCGTGGAGGTCAAAGATGCATTCACAAGTTGTTATCGAAGAGCACGAAATGCCGCCGGAATTGGGACGGCTGTTCGAGCAGGCGCGGCGCAACCTGCTTTGGTTCAGCGAGAATGCCGAGCGGCTGGAGGTGTTTAATCGCTATCTCGGACGCTGTGTGGCGGCGACGGGCGGGGGAGCTGTTTGTCGGCGATAGCCGCGAAGAAGTCGAACGCCTGGCGCGCTCGAAATACCCTGACGACACGCCACATATCCGCCGCATTCCTTCAGCAAAGCGAGCTTGGATTTATGCAAATCAAGGGTGAATGGCTGCGCCTTGTGACGATGGTGTGGTCAGACCGCTCGTGCAGGGCGCGGTGTTGCTGGCAAACGGCCAATGGTATGAAGTCACGTTTCTACTGGACGGCGGCGCTGACCGCACAGTTTTCAGCGATGACTTTTTAGCTGTGTTGCGCCCGCTGGTGGTGGCTGAGGCCGAGCCGCTAGGTCTGACCGGCATTGGCGGCGCGGCGGATTCGCTGACGATTGAAACCTCGCTGCAATTCACCCGCGACGATGGCAGCGTGGTTACGGTACGCGGCGCATATTCTGTCTTTGCCGTAAACAGCGGAACCGACTTGGCTGTACTGGGCCGTGATGTAACCAATAATTTCGGTGTCATATACGACTATCCCAACTGGACAGTCGCGCTGCTCGCGCCGCCGCATTACTACGAAATCAAGCGACACTGAGCCCGGCCAATTTCCCCCGCAAACCGCCCGCCCGATTTTTTTCAGCCAGCTTGCATCTTTTTGCATTCTCCCGTCACTCACGCCTCGTAATGACCAGTGCAAGACAAAGCGAACGCAACGACCAAAACGAGTTGGCCCAATTGGGATCAGGCATGCAGCGAGAAGGTTCATCCGCGCCCACTGTCACCAGTGACACGTTGACGCGAGCCAGGCAGGGAGATCAAGCGGCCTTTGCCGCCCTGGTGCGCGAACATCAGGCGATGGTGTTTAGTGTGGCGCGGAACTTTCTGCGCGACCGCCACATTGCCGAAGAAGTCGCGCAGGATGTCTTCCTGCACCTGTACCGCCATCTGGCCGTGATCGAATCGCCGGAGCATTTGAAATACTGGTTGCGCAAGGTGGCGGGGCATCGCTGTATTGATTATGCCCGGCGCAACAAGTTGCAAACCGTCGAATGGGAGGGAGTCAGCGAACCCGCCGCGCCCGTCAAAAGCGCCGACCTGCTGTTGCAACAGACGCTGCGCCGGTTCGTCGCGACGCTGCCCGAAATGCCCCGGCTGATCGTGACGTTGCGTTACCAGGAAGATATGGACCCGACCGAAATCGCACAGGCGCTGGCAATGCCGCTCAATACAGTCAAGAGCCACCTGCGCCGCTCACTGGCCCTCTTGCGAGAGAAGCTGCGGGAAAAGGTCGGGCGCAGTTTAGGAGAGAAAGCACTATGAGTTTCGAGTTGGAAAAGGCTTTGCGCGCGGCGTTAGAGCGCGAAGAGCCGAGTCCTGATTTCACTGCGCGTGTGATGGCGCGGCTCGCTGAACAGCCGGAACCCGAGCCCGTTGTGCAGCCCAGTGAACGTGTGCATTGGTGGCAGCGGCTGACTGGCCCATTTGCGAATTGGTTCCAGTTGCCACAACTGCATTGGGTGACGGCGGGCGCGCTGGCTTGCGTATTGCTGGCTTGTGTAGTGGGCGCGTTCAGTGTGCGCCAGTACCGCCTTCGGCAACGCGAAATTGCCGAAGGCGAACACGCCAAAGAGCAAGTGATGCTGGCCCTGCAAATCGCCAGCACCAAGCTCAACGCCGCGCAACGCAAAGTGCGGCAGGCGGGCGAAGGCAGCACTGCTGCGAATACAGCGGAGCGACCATAAACGTTCGTAGTCCCGCCTTCAGGCGGAAATGGCTGAAAGGGTAACCATTCTGCCTGAAGGCGGGACTATGAACGTTACTCAAGAGCTAGGAGCAACGATGAATCAGACACGAATTGCCACACTTTTATGTTTAGGACTACTGGTCGGCGCAGCCTCTTTGTTGTCCGTCAGTGCGGCGAGCGGCAGCAAGGTCGCCAAACCCGTCACGTTTAACAAAGACATCGCCCCGATCTTTCACGCCAAATGCGCCGAGTGCCATCACCCCGGCGAGGCTGCACCATTCTCTACGCTGACATACAAGGACGTGCGTCCGTGGGCCAAATCCATCAAGGAGAAAGTCGCCAGCCGCACGATGCCGCCCTGGCACGCTGATCCGCATTTTGGCGAATGGGCTAATGACCGGCGGCTGACGCAGGCACAGATTGATGCGATCACGGCTTGGGTAGACGCCGGTGCGCCCGAAGGCAATGCGAAAGATTTGCCGCCCGCGCCACAATTCGCCGAGGGTTGGACAATCAGCAAACCGGATGTCGTGATTCAAATGCCGGATGAATTCACGCTCGACGCCAGCGGGCCGGATGAGTATCAGTATTTCGACATCCCAACCAATTTCACCGAAGACAAGTATGTGACGATGGCCGAAGCGCGGCCCGGCAATCGCAAGATCGTGCATCACATCATCGCCTTCGTCGTGCCGCCCGGCGAGCCGAATATATCGAAGCTGCCGAAAGAAATGCGCGACAAGGCGTTGGAGGCTTCGCTCAAGAATTCGCCAATGTACCGCGATGGCTTTCTGATTCGGCTGAAACCGGATCAACCCGTGCACGATGATCTGTGCAGCGCGCCCGACAACTTTCGCGGGCGCGGCTTTGACGCCGATTCCTTCCTGGTCGGTTATGCGCCGGGCCGCAACGTAGACCGTTGGGAGCCGGGCACGGCGAAAAAGATTCCCGCCGGTTCGATCATCCGGTTTCAGATGCACTACTCAAAAGTGGCGGGCAGCGTGCAGAAAGACCGTTCGATGGTCGGGCTGGTCTTTGCCAAAGAGCCGCCCAAGCGGTTGATTCAAACCGGTTCGGTGCAAAACATTTACTTCAAGATTCCGCCCGGCGCTGAACGGCACAGGGTCGCCGCCTGCTGGATGCCGAAGGACGATGTGACGATCTATTCGTTCGGCCCGCACATGCACTATCGCGGCGCGGCGATGGAATATAAGGTCACTTATCCCGACGGACGCGAACAGGTGCTGCTGAACGTGCCGAATTACAATTTTGGCTGGCAGACAAATTACGCGCTCAAACAACCGCTGACCTTGCCGCGCAACAGCAAGCTGATGGTGACGGCCTATTTCGACAACTCGGCGAAGAACAAGTACAACCCCGACCCAGCGAAGCCAGTGCGCCACGGCGAACCGACTTACGACGAAATGATGATGGGCTTTCTGGATTTCACAGTGCTGAAACCAGCGGTGGCGAAGATTGATCCGAAACAGTTTGATGGGTTGCTGGGCCGCTATGACATCGGCGACAAACGCATCATGACCATCACGCGCGAAGGCGACCGGCTCTTTACCCACGTCACCGCCAAGCGCGAGTTATTACCGGAAAGCGAGAACAGTTTTTTCTGGAACGAATTTCCGGGACGGCTGAGCTTCGTCAAAAACGAACAGGGCGAAGTGCTTGAAGCCGTCTTCGATCAAGGCTGGAAGCCCTTTCATGCGAAACGAATCAAGGATGCTCCGGCAGGTAGCGGGCAGTAAGGTTGTACAGCAGGCTGCCAGCCTGCTGTGGGCTGAAGCTGTGCGGCATTCGTTGTTCAAGGTAGGAGTCGTGTATGCGGCAGCAGGCTGGCAGCCTGCTGTACATTTCCCCAAGGAGAAAATATGAAACCCTTCGTTCTCAGGTTGATGGTATTCGCGCTGCTCGTTTGTGTGAACGTGGCAGTCAAGGCGCAAGACCCGGCGCGCGTGCAGATGGATCACCTCGACCGGCTCTTTCCCAAAGCCGTCGAAACGATTGACGTGACGGTGGACAGCGGCTTGCTGCGGCTGGCCTCCAAATTCCTGCAAGGCAGTCAAGCCGATCAGGCGGCGGTCAAAGAGATTCTGAACATGATCAAAGGCGTTTATGTCAAAGGCGTCGAATTCGAGCACGAGAATGAATTCACCACACAGGATGTCGAAACCTTGCGCCAGCAATTGCAAGCGCCCGGCTGGTCGCGCATCGTCGGCGTGCGCAGCAAACGCGCTGGCGAAAACGTCGAAGTTTTCATGATGCACAACGGCGACATCATTCAGGGCATCGGCGTGTTGCTCAACGACCCCAAGAAACTGATGATCGTCAACGTCGTCGGCCCGCTCGATCCCGAAAAGATCAGCCAGTTGGTGGGCCGCTTCGGCATTCCCAACATTGATTTCGATTGGAGCGGCGTGGCTGTCAAAACCAAGCGCCGCGATGCGAATTAAGTGGTCAGTGGTTGGCGGTCAGTGGTCAGTCAGATTGCCAACTGCCAACTTTACCGAGGAGGAGTGCAATGTTTACTCGTCGTCTTGCTAGTTTCGCACTGACCAGCGCCTTATTGCTGGCGTTGACGCCTGCGACTTGGGCCAATGGCAAAGGTTTCAAGGATGTCGTCAATCATCTGCAAACCAATTACCGCGCCAAGAAAACCAAGATTCCGCTGTTGGGCCTGGCGAACTTTGCGGTGAAAGTCGTTCGCCCGGCAGGCGTGAAAGGCTTCAAGGTGGCGGTGTTTGAAGGGCAGGACTTCTCGCCGCGCGCGGGCGAACTGCCGTTCATGAGTGTGATGCGTCAGGCTTACTTGCCGGAAAAAGGTTGGAAGCCGTTGGTGCAAACCAACTCCAAACGCGATGGAGCGTTGCAACGCGCCTTCATCTTTTTCAAAGAAAACAAAAAAGATGTCGAAGTCGCGGTGACCACGCTCAGTGAAAACGAAGCGGCGGTGATCGAAGTCAAATTCAGCCCGGACAAGATGGTGCAGTTTCTCGACAACCCGCGTTTGATGGGTATCTCGCTGGGCGGGTCGTTGCGCGGGCAGACAAACAACACCATCGCGGGCACCCTCAGCGGCAATCTCAATACAGCGCGTCCAGCTGCCGCGCCGCGCACGCCCTCTGAGCCAACCGGCAACTCGATCACGGTGGTGGATCGCACGGGCGCACCCGTCATGGGCAACACTGTTGCTCCAACGGTGACTGTGAACACGAATCAACGACTGGCGTTGAAAGCGGCAGCGGAACCCCGCGCCAATGACCAGAACAATCCGCCCAGCGCGGCGACCGACGCGGCGATGACTGACGCGGCCAGCGCCAAAATCGCGCCTGCTGTCGTCGAGCCGAAAGACCCGAACGCGATTCGCATCGAAACGCGGCTGGTCAATCTGAACGTGCGTGCCCTGAACAAAACCGGCTTGCCGATCACCGATCTGAAGCCGGAAGACTTTCAGGTTTTTGAGGACGAAGCGAAGCAAGAGGTCGCCCATTTCAAGCCGGTCAACGCGCCCGTCAATTTGCTTGTCCTGCTGGATATGAGCGGCAGCACGCAAGGGAAGCACAAGACGATGATTGAATCAGTGCGCAAATTCATTGATCTGCTGCCCGCTAACGACCGCATGTCCATCGTCGCGTTCACGCGCCGCTATTACCGCTTGAGCACCTTCACCAGCGACAAAGCGGTGCTCAAAACAGCAGTCGAAAAGATCAGCAAGATTTCGGGCGGCACGGCCTATTACGACGCGATGGTCGAGGCGCTGAATGATCTGAATCACCTGGGCGACGCGCGCAAAGCCATCGTCGTGCTCACCGATGGCGAAGACGAATCCATGTTCGGCAATGAGCCGACCGGCTTCAACTTCCAGCAAATGCTGGATCGCGCGGCGGAAGCGGATGTCACGGTCTATCCGATTTACTTTTCCGGCGCGGATACGGGGCGCGCGTTGAATCTGGTGTTTAGCGGCCCGTCACTCGACCGGCAAAATGACCGCCGCACACAGGCGCGCAAACAAATGCAAGCCGTCGCCGATCAAACCGGCGGCGAAGTCATCAACGCACAAGCCGAAGGCGATCTGGCTGCGGCGTATGCGCGCGTGGCGACCGAATTGCACACGCTTTACAGCCTGGCTTATTCGCCCGACAAGCCGAAACACGATGGCGCGTTCCGCAAGATCAGCGTCAACGTCAGCCGCGAAGGCGCGCTGGCGAAGACGCGGAAGGGTTACTATGACAAATAAAGCTTCACTCGCGGTGTTGTGCGCGTTGTGTTGTGCGCTGGCCGTTTCGGTCAAGGCGCAGGAAGCGCGCTTGCAGATAGATCAACTCAACCATCTGGCGAACCGCGCGAAAGAATCGGTGGATGTCACGATGGATCGCCCGGCGGTGCAGTTGGTGGCGAAGCTGACCACGCTGGACGCCAAAGACCAGAGCCGCTTTCGTGAACTGGCCCAGCGGATTCAAGGCATTTACGTGCGCGCCTTTGAGTTTGAGAACGAAGGCGAATACAACCAGAGTGATGTCGAATCGGTACGCGCGCAACTGCGTTCGCCCGCCTGGCAACGGCTGGTGCAAGTGCGCGACCGCAATGGCGAAAGCAACGAGGTCTATTACGTCACGCGCGTCCAAAATTCGGAATGGCAGATGGAAGGGATGGCGGTGATCACGGCGGAGCCACGCCGCTTGTGCGTCGCCAACATTGTCGGCCAGATGAACCTGGATGATCTCGGCTTGCTGGATCGGGAATTCGGCGTGAGCAGTTGCGGGAAGGGTAAGAATCGGCGTGAGCGGGTGCGCCGCTAAATTTGAAATTGGAGATTTGAGATTCGGAATGAAGAAGTTTCTTTTACAGACAAGCGCGGCGGTGTTGGTGTTGTGCCTTAGCGCCCTCGCAACGTGCGCGCAGGACGCGAAGATTCCGCTCGAACGGTTCGATCATCTGGCGGACAAGGCTGCTGAGACCGTCGAGGTGACGTTGGATGAGCGGCTGTTGCGGCTGGCGTCGAAATTTCTGAGCAGCAGCGACCCCATGCAGGCGAAGGTCAAGGAGATGATCGCCAGCCTCAAAGGCATTTACGTGCGTGTGTTCAGCTTCGATAAGGTGGGCGAATACGACGCGAAGGAATTGGATGGGCTGCGCACACAATTGCGCGGCCCCAACTGGCAAAAGATCGTCGGCGTGCGCAGCAAGCGCGGCGGCGACAACGTGGATGTGCATCTGCTCACGCAAAACGACGTGATCGGCGGCTTGGCGATCATCGCCGCCGAGCCGCGCCAACTCACGCTGGTCAATATCATCGGCCCCATTGATCTGGAAAAGCTCAGCCAATTGCAGGGCCAACTCGGCATCCCCAAACTCGACATTGATTTCGGCAGCAGCAAGAACAAGAAATAGACTTCAGACTTCAGACTTCAGACCTCAGACCTCAGGGCTTTTGCAAAGTCGCCAGCGCGAGCGCTCGAACGGTTTGACTGACTCCTGATTCCCGGTTCCTGATTCCTGACAAACTGAGAATACTGGCTGATTTTCAATTTGCCAGGAGTCAGGAGTCAGGAATCAGGAGTCAGTCAAAGGTCTTTGGCGGATGTTTTGAGGACTTTGCAAAAGCCCTGCCTCAGACCTCGAACCTGTAGTTGCAGGTGTTGATTTCAGACTTCAAAGTTCCAACACCTGATTGCATTCCGGCCTGATGCGTGAAAGGTCTGAAGTCTGAGGCCTGAAGTCTGTTAAAATGCCCGCATGACCGAAGAGACGCTCATCATCGAAACACCTGAACACGTCGAGTTGCAATTCGCGCTCGCCTCGGTGGGCAACCGCTTTCTCGCCTGTGTGGTTGACCATACGTTGCAGTTGCTCGCCATTGCGATTGTTTCTACGCTCACCTACAACCTGAGTGCGGGCGCGCGCCGGTTGGGCAGCCGCATGGCGAGTGGCGTTGAAGAAGGGAATTTGTGGATGATGGCGGCGCTGGTCTTGGTTATGTTCGTCATCTTCTTTGGTTATTTCACGTTTTTCGAGACGGTCTGGAATGGGCAAACACCGGGGAAGCGCTGGTTGAAGCTGCGTGTGATTCAGGAAGACGGCAGACCGATTGGGTTTTTCGCGGCCTTCACGCGCAATATGCTGCGACTGGCGGATATGACGCCGCCGCCGTTTTATTCGTTGGGCGTGCTTTCGATCTTTGCCAGCAGTCGTTCAAAGCGCTTGGGCGATTTCGTGGCCAACACCGTCGTCATCAAAGAGCGTTCCGCCGAAGCGCCCAAATTTGAGGAAGTCTTTACCAGCGAGATCATTGATACAGCCATGCGCCGCGTCGCCGAACCCGTCGCTTTTCGCGGCGAAATACGCGCTGTCACTGAGAGCGAGATGCAAGTCGTCGAGAGTTTTTTGCGCCGCCGTTACGACATTCCCGAACAACCGCGCGCTTGGCTGGCATGGCGCGTCGCTGCTCCTATTTTGAATAAGCTTCGGCCTGAATACGATCCAGAAGGATTCAGCTATGAGGGGTTTTTGGAAGAATTGATCGCGCGGTATCGCGTGCAAAAGCGCTAGCACCTGCCAGTCACAGCCTCACGCGCTGTTGGGAATCTCATACAACATCTTCAACGTGTAAATGCCCGTATCGTGGTGATCGCTGAAAACCAGATGGTAGGCATAACGACCCACGGCGGCCATGTCCGTCAGCTTGACGCCGGGGAATTGCGCAGACTCCAGCTTCAAACTTTGCTCAGGCGCATGGCCCTTGCAATGGGCGCAGGGGCAGGCGGCGCGCAATACGTCCAAACGGTGGCGGCTGACGTGTCCGTCATCCCAGTTGATTTGCAGAACAGTGTCGCTGTCGGTTAGTTCCAGCCCGGCGGGAAAAACGGAAATGCGGCTGTGTTCGGGCGCGGTAGGTTGGGTCATTGGTCGGTTCCTGTGCTATAAATTTTTTGCGCGGGAGCCGGGATTTAAGCATCCAAAGCGCCGTGCAAGCAAACCCCTTGTATCACCACAACCAAGAGGAGGAGCCGTTGACCGAGAACCTGAACCAAGCACCGAGACACGAACGCCACAAAGCGCGGGGCTTTTTACACGATGCCCTGATGCTTATTCCGAACTTTCTGAAGCTGCTTTACCGCCTATTCAAAGATTCACGGGTGCCGACAACAGAGAAAGCCTTCCTGGTCGGCGCGATTATCTATGTCATCTCGCCGCTCGATTTGATTCCCGATGTGATCCCGTTCATCGGCGAAGTTGATGATTTATATCTGGTCGCTTTGACGGTGCTGCGCCTGCTCAACCGGGCGCCGGACTTGGCCATCCGCGAACATTGGGAGGGCCGTGGCGACGTCGTAGGCGTGGTGGACAAGATCGTGCGGGCCGCGCAATACGTGCTGCCCAAACGTGTGCAACGCATCTTGCTGGGCCAGGTCGAGATTGCCCCGAAAGTGTTAAAAGGTGGGATGCTGGCCTCGCCCGCCGCGCCGGAACAAATCGAGCCGCACATACAGGAACGTGAACGGCGCGCCGAGCGCTAAGCCAAGCAACAACGAACTGCGTCTGGTGAAGAGGGAACGCCGCAACTCTTCACCAGGCGCGGTTCGTCGTTGGTGAGCGGGTTATTTGTTCATCTTGCCGCGGCAGGTCGGCGCGCCGCACGAACAGCCATAATCATCGGGATGCCAAGACCATTCGTAATCCAGCAAAATCTCTTCACCCGGTTCGATGTCGCGCAAGGCAAAGAAAAGGATGTGGTCTTTGATGATGCGGACGGTGCAGTTCGGCGCGCAGGAATGATTGATGAACTGTGTGCCGTTGCCGCCGACGCTGCCGTCAATGGCCCAATAATAGTTAATAGCGCAAATCTGAATCCGTTGCAGGTCTTTCAGACGCCGCTTGATTTCGCGCCGCGAAATCTTTTCGCCCGCATACTCGGCGATCTTCTTGCCCTTGGGAAAGCGTGCGGTCGCAAAGCAGCCTTGGCCGTCAATTTTCGATTTTTTTACGGTGATACCGTGTGCGTAGGTAGTTTTCATAACGCGCGCGATCATAGCATTACGAGAGTGGGCCCGTCATTGATTCCCCTGGGCTGATGTTCTATTCTCGCCGCCGCTTTGACACCTATTCATACCTAGATCGGTTTTCACTTCGGTGTATGGCAAAAAGCCGCGCCGCGGGACTGTCCCGGCGCAGCGCGCCTACCGTACACGCAAATGAAAACCGATCTAAGGCCCGCGAGGAACTGCTTATGCTCACGCGCACCGCGCTGCTTTACTTATCCCGTCAACACAGTTTCAAAAATTACTTTTCGTATTTGCCCGGCTTCAAACAGGTCACGCGCCGCTTCATCGCGGGCGAAAACATTGATGACGCCATCGTGGCGATCAGGGAACTGAACGCACTGGGCATTTCGGCCACCTTCGATCACTTGGGCGAGAGCACGACTTCGGCGGCAGAGGCCGAAGCCGACGTGCGCGAATATTTCAAAGTCTTGCGCCGCATTGACGAAACCGGCGTGAATTCCAACGTCTCGGTCAAACCCACGCAACTCGGTTTGGACATCAGCGAAGACCTTTGCCACAACAACATCCGCCGCATCGTCGAAGAGGCGCGCCGTTACGGCAACTTCGTGCGGATGGATATGGAAGGCTCCGACAAGACCGATGCGGCCTTGCGCATCTTCTATGCTTTGCGCGCCGAATTCGACAACGTCGGCATCGTGTTGCAGGCCTATCTCTACCGCACGGAAAAGGATTTGGACAAAGTCATGGCGATGAATGCGCGTGTGCGCTTGTGCAAGGGCGCGTATGACGAACCGGCGGAAGTCGCCTTTCCTGAAAAGAAGGATGTGGATGACAATTACGTCAAGCTGATGCGGAAGCTGCTCAAGAGCGGCGTCTATCACGGCATGGCGACGCACCACGAACGCATGATTCAAGAGACGAATGACTTTGCCACGCGCGAGGGCATCGGCAAGGATCAGTATGAGTTCCAAATGCTGTATGGCGTGCGTCGCGATTTGCAACTCAAGCTGGCGGCAGAAGGTTACCGCGTGCGCACCTATGTGCCGTATGGTGAATACTGGTATCCATACTTTATGCGGCGGTTGGCTGAACGCCCCGCCAACGTGTGGTTTCTTTTGAAGAACTCGTTTAAGGGCTGACGTTTTCCTGTGCTTGCCGATACTCAGCCAGCAACTCTTGCATGATGTCCGAGAACGTCCAGTTTGGATCGAGCGTCGGATCCGCCGCCAAGCGCCGCTCAAATTCCGCATAAGCCCGCGCGCGCGCCCAGGCGAAAAACTTGGCTAAATCAACGTCTGTTTGCATTCGTGCTGCCTTTGTTTGAAGAGGTTTGAAGTACGCGCCGGATTCTCAGTTTCCGGCTGCGGGCCTGTCAAGCTTGGCCTGTCAAGCTTGGTAGGCTGCTGTCGACTGTGATAGCTTGCGCGCACCCCACTTACATCAAAACGCTGATCCAAAATAAGGAGTGGATGCTTTATGCAAAGGCGCAGCTTCATCTTGAATTTGTGCAGTTCTGCCGTGGTTCCGGTTTGCTTGCCGTGCGCCGCCAACGCCACACAGTTTGGCGGCTTGAGCGACAGCAAGATCATCGCCGGCTTGAAAGAAGCCTTGGAAATCGGCACCGGCAATGCCGTCAATTTGACCGGGCGTGTGGATGGATTTTTCAAAAACGCTGCGATCAAAATCTTGATGCCGAAACAGTTGAACACAGTCGAAAAGACCCTGCGCACTGTGGGGCAGAGCGCACTGGTGGATGAATTCGTGATGAGCATGAACCGCGCCGCCGAAAAGGCCGCGCCCGAAGCCCGCAAGCTGTTCGTCGGTGCGCTCAAAGAGATGAGCTTTGACGATGCGCGCAAGATTTTGACTGGCAACGACACCGCCGCGACCGAGTATTTCAAAGGCAAGACCACGCTCAAACTCACCACCGCCTTCCGCCCGATTGTCAGCAAGGCGATGGACGAGGTCGGCGCGACGCGGCAGTACAAAGATTTGATCGGGCGCTTGCAGCAGATTCCTTTCGTCAAAACGCAAGCGTTGGACATTGACGAATACGTCGTCGTCAAGGCGCTCGATGGCCTGTTCTATATGGTGGGCGAGGAAGAGAAGAAGATTCGCAAAGACCCGGTGGCGCGGGTGACCAGCATTTTGAAAGACGTGTTTGGCAAGAAACGTTGAGTTTGTTTTTCATTCGGAGGTTCAGCTATGGCGCGTTGGATGATCGCTATTGTGTGTTTGTTCGTATTGCTCTGTTTAGTTTTGAACGCTGAAAGGACAGCGGCAAAGGATGAACTCAAAGTTGGCGTTGCCGCTGTTGCCGTAACTCCCTTCGGCCAAAATCAGGCCTGGGATGGCACGGTCACGGCATCCGGCGTCTGGGGCGAGACCTTCACCGACCAGAACGGCAACGGCGTCTGGGACAGCGGCGAGCCGTTTGTGGACGACCCCGGCAACACTGAACTCGACGCCAGTTCCAAGAACAAATACGACGGCATCTATCTGGCGGGCTTCGGGAATAAACGCTTGGCGACCGGCAAGCACGACGATCTGTGGGCGCGCACGATTGTGCTGGAATACGGCACGACCAAACTCGCCATCGTAGCGGTGGATTTCATCGGCTACTATTCCGAAGCGAAGTATTACGGCCTGAATCACGTGCGCAAATACCTCGACCCCAAGCTCGGCATCCACACTATTGGGGACATCCTGATCGCCAGCACGCACAGCCACGAAGGCCCTGACACCATCGGCGCGTGGGGTCACGGTGCGCTTAACGATGGCAAGTATCCAAAATATCTGCGGTTCGTGGATCAACAGATTGCGCGCAGCATTCAACTGGCCGCCGCTAAACTGGAACCGGCGCGCGTGAAGCTGGGCCAGACCGATGCGCAAAAATCGCCGGGTGTGGCTGGGATGCAAACGCGCACGGGTGGCCGCCCACCGCATTTCTTTGACGAAGAGTTGCGTGTGTTGCAATTCGTCGGGACGCGCGGCGCGCGCAAAGACAAGGCCATCGCCACGTTGGTCAATTGGAATACGCACCCCGAATCTATGGAAGACAAGAACACGGTGCTGACATCCGACTTTTGCCATTCGATTCGCGAAGAGGTTGAAAAGCGCTTCGGCGGCACGGCGCTCTATGTCAACGGCGCGATTGGCGCGGCGGAGATCATCGGCGACACCAATCGCAAGACGAATGACCGCAGCACCTTTGACGGTAAGCAGTACGATTTGCCCGCGATCTTCGGCAAAACCGATTTGATGTTCGAGCGCACGATGGCGATTGGGCGCGAGGTCGCCAAAGCCACCATTGCCGCGTTGGAAAACGGCGAATGGAGCAAGACGAATGCGCTCGAAGTAAGACAGGCCGACCTGCAAGTGCCGATGGATAACCCGGCCTACTTGATGGCTTCGAAAATCGGCGTGCTTGATACGATGGAGATTCCGTCGGATGAGCAACTCAAGGCGGGCGCCTTGCCGCAAGCCAAAACGACGCTCTATGCGATTCGGCTGGGCGATGCGCAACTGGTGACCACGCCCGGCGAACTCTTTCCCGAAGTGTTTTACGGCGTTGCCAAATACCGCCGCAGCGATTGCCCGGCAGCCGATAACGGCGCGCCGCCTGAACCGTCCATCCGCGAGGCGATGACGGCCAAGTATCGTTTCATGCTGGGTCTGTGCCCGGATGAGTTCGGCTACATCGTGCCGCGTTACGATTGGCAGCGCGAACCGCTGGATATGCAGAAGCTCGATTTCAAACGAGCCATTGACCCGTGCAAAGCCAAAGGTGTGCCGAATCACTACCACGAGACCAATTCGGCGAGTTCGGTACTCGCGCCTGCTTCGGCGTGCGTGACGGTGGCGTTGCTGACGGGCAAAGTGCCCAACGTTGCCGCTTGTCAGGGCGTTGCGCAGTATTCGGCCTATGTGCGCGAGTTGGGAGACACTTCGTCGAAGCGCTGATCTGAAGGGCGCTGCGTTTGAAGAGAGGTCGCGCTTATGGAAATGACAAATGAACGGCCGACATCAACCGCCAAACCGATGGCCGTCACGTGGGCGGTGCGGCTTATGCTCATCAGTCTTGGGCTGAGTTGGATCAAAGCTGCATTTATGGTCACCAGGTTTCCGACTGGTTCAAAGACGGTTTTAGTTCTCGTTTTGATTGGCGGTGTTGCGGTGACGCTCTTCTTGCTTGCGCAATTGGCGAAGGGGCAGAGCTTTGTACGGTGGTTATTTCTAGTTGCGTTCTTGATTGGGCTTCCAGCGATGTTGCCTCTCTATCGGTCGGAGTTGCAACAGGCTCCCTGGCTGTTTTGTTTAGAGCGGTTTGCAATTGCGTTTACGGGAGCGCGTTGTGCCGCGACAGTACCGCGCGCGTAAGCAAGCGGTGCCTAGGCGACTCAGCCAATGGCGTAAGCTTGACGCGCCGCTTGCTCACGCGCGCGGTACTGTCCCGCTGCGCGACTTTTCCCATACACCGATGTGAAAACCGCTCTAAGCTCGCTGGCCTTTAGCGCTCAATTGATCGCCTTGTGCTTGTTGTTCACGACAAAGGCGAATGCCTGGTTTAAGGCGATGAAAGGGCAGGGAACTTAAGGTTTCGCTCCGTCGTTGGTGCGCACGCCACCGGAATTGACTTGCAGAAACGGCTTGCCCGCCGCCTCGCCTTCCGGCCCATTCGTGAAAAGCTCGTAAGCCGCCCCGTCGTTGTAAACGCGATAGACATATTCGTTGCCCCAGGGATCGAGCGAATAATCGCCTTCGATATAGGGCCCGCGCCAGTTGGCGATAGTGGAGGGTTGTTTGAGCAGTGCGTTCAAGCCTTCCAGTTTGCTGGGGTAACGGTTGGCGTCGGCGCGGAAGGTTTCGAGCGCCTTGGCATAGCGGTCGAGTTCGTTGCGCGCCAGCGTCTCGCGCCGTTGCAGCCGAACCTGCACTTGCTTGCGTTGCTGGGCGCGCCAATAAACAAAGGACAGCAGTACCAGCACAACACAGCTCAGCGCCGCCGCGATCAAGACACGCCGATTGCGTTTCTCACGTTGCAGCCGCGCCTCTTTTAACTCCGGCACAAACACGATGGTCTTGTCGGGCCGCTGCGTCGAGGCGATCTGGCTGACGAATTCCAGGCGTTTCTCTGCTTGGCGCGTGGCGCCCGCGACCGGCGCTTGGCAGGCCAGGCAGTAGCGCCGATTGGGTGCCAGCGGCGCGCCGCATTCCACACATTGTTGTTTGATACTTTCCGCCATCAGCCGTTTGCGATCAGAGCTTGAACAGATACGAGAACTTCACGAACAATTGCTTGCCATCGTTGATAAACTGATTTGGGAAGCGCGTCAACTCTGCGCCCGTGTTGGCGGGGATCAAAGCGCGATTTTGCAGGTTGCTGTGGTGGCTCACATACAGCGCCCTCCAGGCAATGACCCGATAGGCTGCCAGCAGATCAGTGTTGAAATTCTTGCGCGTTTCCAGCGAGGGGTGGGGTTGATTGGGCGGTGCTGCGACTGTTGCGGCTACGGATTGCAGGCGAAACCTGAGTACGCACCGCTGCCAGTGTGCAGTCTCGGCGACAGACGAATTCCTACCGGAAGGGAAATGTTTACTGCCACGACTGCACGCTGGGAAGCGTGCGTACCCAGGTTTGCTCAATTCGTCAGCACGGCATCGCATTTCGCGCGGGTGAAAGGGAAGTCAACGCCGCGCTCCTGGCCGTTCATCTTGCCTTCGATGCGTGCTTGCATTGCATCTCCGGTGCGGCGGTAAATGATGCGTTGCGGAAAATCGTGCGCCGGGTTTTCAAAGATGGCTTCGCTCTCTTTCCACGAAACCAGCTTGAACGAAGCCTCGGGCTGACCCGAGGGCTTGGAGGTGTAATAGATGTTGCCTTGGTCTGCGCCCTGGCCTTCGTGAATGCGCAGAAACTCGAACTCGCGGATGTTGCCATCATTGAGCGTGCGGCTCATGCCCAGCATCGTGTTGCCCGCCGCTTTCATCCAGTGCTCTTCGTTGTAGCGTTTGCCACGGGTGTTTTCCCAGCAGCCACTGATCCAGCCAAGCGCCTGCACAGTTGGTTTGGCGGATTGCCGGGCTTGTGGAGGGGCGGCCACAGGCAAGAGGCAAAGCAATAAATAAAGACTGCCCAGGCAAGTTTGCAAGCGTGTCGTTTTCATAGGTGATGTTCCTTTCTGTGTTGCGTTAAAGGTCTTGGAACGAGCCGGCGTTAGCTTAGCCGAATCCGGACTCGATGCAACCGGGATTGACGGCGTGAGGCCGTGGCCTGCACAGTATTTTTGTCAGACTCAGGCCGGAGGGATTTATGCGTGGAAATCTTGTCAGCTTCTTGGAGGATGCGTTGACGCGCGCCAGCGAGACCGCGCTGGTGCATTGCCGTGGTTTGCGCACCGAACGTTGGACGTATGGCCAGTTGGCGCAGACGGCCTTTCAATTCGCGCGTGAACTGGAAGCGCGCGGCGTTGGCAAAGGCGAGCGCGTGTTGTTCTGGTCGGAGAGTTGCGCCGAATGGGTGGCGGCGTTTTTCGGCTGCCTGCTGCGCGGCGTGATCGTCGTGCCGTTGGATGAGCAGAGCGCGCCTGATTTTGCGGCGCGCGTGCAGCAGCAGGTTTCAGCACGGTTGCTGTTGTGTGGCGAAGCGCAGCGGCAATTTTTCAAAGTGGATGTACCTGCACTGCTTTTCGCTGATTTGAGCGAGTTACTCAGCCGCCATTCAACCGCCAAATATGAGGCGGTCACGCTGAGCGCGGATGATCTGGCCGAGATCATTTTTACTTCGGGCACGACGGCAGAACCCAAAGGCGTCTGCCTGTCGCAGCGCAACCTGCTGGCCAACCTGGCGCCGCTCGAAACCGAAATCGCCAAATACCGGCGCTGGGAGCGGCTGTTTCGTCCTTTGGGGTTTTTGAACCTGCTGCCATTGAGCCATGTCTTCGGCCAATTCCTGGGCATCTTTGTCCCGCAAATTCTGGGCGGCGAAGTCTTTCTGCCCAGCACGCTCAACCCGGCTGAAATCATCTCGACGGTCAAGCGCGAGCGCATCTCGGTGATCGCCGCCGTGCCACGCCAGCTTGAAACCCTGCGCGACAAACTCGAACGCGATTACGCGGCGCAGGGGAAGCTGGCTGAGTTTCAGGCGCGTTTTGCCGCCGCCGCCGGAGAGCATTATTTCAAACGCTGGTGGCGCTTTCGCGCTGTGCACAATCGTTTCGGTTGGAAGTTCTGGGCCTTCGTGGCAGGTGGCGCGACGTTGGAAGAAGAGACCGAAGGTTTTTGGCAGCGGCTGGGCTTTGCCGTGGTACAAGGTTATGGGATGACCGAAACGGCTTCGCTCGTGAGCGTCAATCATCCGTTCAAACTCCGCCACGGTTCGATTGGCAAAACGTTGCCGGGCCAGGAAATCAAACTAGGCGAGAACGGCGAAATTCTGGTGCGTGGCGCGAATGTGGCAGCGGGGTATTGGCCCACTGCTTCTTATGAGGACGGGGTGCAAGCGATGTCTGGCGACGAAGGCTGGTTACACACGGGCGATGTGGGCGAACTGGATGCGGCAGGCAATCTCTATTTCAAGGGCCGCCAGAAAGACGTGATCGTGACGGCGGCGGGGTTGAACATCTATCCCGAAGATTTGGAAGCGGCGCTGAACAAGCAGCCAGCCGTGCGCGCCAGTTGCGTGCTCGGCGTCGCAGGCGCACGCGGCCCGGAGGCCGTAGCCGTCCTGATCTTGCGCGATCAAAACGCTGACCCCGCCGCCATCGTCGAACAGGCGAACAAAGCATTGAGCACGGCCCAGCAATTGCGCCACTGGTTCGTCTGGCCCGAACCGGATTTCCCGCGCACGCCGACGCAGAAGGTACGCAAGAATCTGGTTAAACAAGTTGTCGCTGCGGATGGGCAGTCAACGGTGAATGTGCCAAGCCAGGCGCAACCCTTGCACGCGCTCATTGCCAGTTTGAGCGGGCAAGCGGCGGAACCGCACACCAGTCTGAAGCTGGATTCGCTGGGCCGCGTCGAATTGGCGAGCGCGCTGGAAGATCGCTTCCAGATCGAAGTGGACGAGGCCGCCATCACTGCCGACACCACGCTGGCCGACTTGGAAAAGCTGCTTCAATCCGGCGCGGCAGATGTCGCTGGCACCACGACTACACCGCAGCCTTATCCTTATCCGGGTTGGGCGTTGCGCGAACCGGTACGTTTATGGCGCTTGCTCTGGTATTACGTTTTGCTGTTGCCGCTCACGCGGTTGTTGTGTTGGGTGCAAGTGCGCCAACGCGAACGGCTGGCTGATTTGCACGAGCCGGTCTTGTTTATCGCCAATCACATTTCGATGGTGGATCACGGATTGATTCTATCAGCGCTGCCGTGGCGCTTTCGGCACCGGCTGGCGATTGCGATGGGCGGCGAGCGTTTGCGCGGCTTGCGGCATCCGGCGGCGAGTGTGAATTGGTGGGGTCGTGCTTGGTTGCGGTTGCAGTACCTGCTGGTGGTGACGTTGTTCAACGTCTTTCCGCTGCCGCAAAAAAGCGGCTTCCGGCGCAGCTTTGCGCACGCCGGCGCGGCGGTGGATCGCGGCTACAGCGTGCTGGTCTTTCCCGAAGGCCGCACCACCCAAGACGGCGCAATGCTACCGTTTCTGCCCGGCATTGGTTTGCTGGCAGCGCAATTAAACGTGGCCGTCGTGCCCATCAAGATCGAAGGGCTATTTGAATTGAAGCAGCGCCAGCGCCCTTGGGCTTGGCCGGGCGCGGTGAAACTCACGTTCGGCAAGCCGCTGCGGTTTGCGCGGGACGCGGAACCCGCAGCCATTACGCACGCGTTGGCGGAGCAGGTGAAGGCCTTGGGCACGGTTGAAGAGCACTGAGATTTTGCAGTTAGTCATGGCGAGCTGGCTCAATCAGTCTGGCCCCTAAAGATCAGGACGCCTTGCCGCAACGTCGAAGCTGGGACTCGCATTGAACAAATAGCGGAGCGCTACGCGAAAGAGCAGATGGCCAGGTTGACCTATTGTCGTATGCCTTAGCACCTCCCTGGCGTACAGCGACCGGCCAAACAGCTTGCTGAAGGACAAAACGGCTTGGAAAAATCCGTCTTGGCCTGCAACGCGTCATTGATCAGTCCCAGATGTTGCGGCTAGTACAGCCCGCCCCCGCGCTTAGGGTGTAGGCCCTAGGGAAATAGGCCGATGCCTCTGCGCTAGGCACTCTTTTTTTGGGCTATGAGTGTAATACATCAGAATGCTCCCCACTAAGAGGTGACAGCGAGAATCAGAAACAAGCTGGAAGAAAGATGTCGGTGCCGAGTTGAGATTGAAACAGGCGCTCGCGCGAAAAAAGTGCGAGCACCTTCGCTCCTCCCCCATTTATTCAACCGAACCTGCACAGCCTGCTTGCGACAGATTGTTTGTTGAAGTGCCAACCAAAAATACCCACTTTGAATGCGCAATGCTCTGCGCGCGCCGAAAGACAGTGCCGCCATCGGCGTTTGACAAATCGTAAGTCTGCCACGCGTGAAACTGCTTTACCTCCCACTTAGGTTACCGCCGACACCGCGCTGGCAACGAAATCTAAAACAGTTCAAGTTAAGACGATAAACCGTGTGACGCCGTAGTTGGTTTCTCGTTACCCAAAGACTAAAGAGTCCTCAGATCAGCTCGGTACCGGGCGCATGCACGCGCGGTATGCAGTAGCTAAGACAACTGGTAACACACGGCTTAGACAAGACCTTGAGAAACGCCAGACCATGGTTCGCGAGAATCGTGGTGGGGCGAAGTGTTGTTCAAAGCCTGTCTGTGGTTGTCTCCTGCGCGCGGCCAATTCGTGGCCAATTACTGATTGAAGCGGCGGAAGACGTATAGACAGATACGCTCATCCCCCAATCGGTAATAAAGGAGACACCCCCATGTTTGAAATGCTGCGCCAAGCCAAACTGTTCTTACAGGATGAGACCGGGTTGGAATTGGCTGAATACGCCTTGGGCGCGGGCTTTATGGCCATTGCCATTGCCACTGCGTTCGGAGAATTAGGCGTGGAAGTTTCGAAGGCGCTTGCCGGCTTGATTGGCAAGATGGATGACGGCAACTAAACGCCAATCGCAATTGGCTATTTAACAACCCCCCCCCAATGTTCAAAAGGAGCATTACCACATGAACGCACTGAAGAATTTTTGGAATGACGAGACCGGTTTGGAATTGTCCGAATACGCCGTGGGCGCGGGCCTGATCGCCATCGCGGTGGCGGCGGCATTCACCAACCTCGGTTCGCAAATCACCGCAGGCATTGATGGCCTGACCGGCAAAATTCAATCGAGCTAAGCGCCCCCCAGCGTTTAGTCATCATCACAACACAACCATTACAAAGGAGCATTGCACATGAATACGATCAAGAATTTCTGGAACGACGAAACCGGTTTGGAATTGTCCGAGTACGCCGTGGGCGCGGGCCTGATTGCTATCGCGGTGGCGACGGCGTTCACGAACCTCGGTTCGCAAATCACCTCGGGCATCAACGGCCTGACGGGCAAGATCAAATCCAGCTAAGGCTGACCGGCTAAGGCTGAGAGGTCTGGGGAGGTCTGGTGGTCAAGGGCCGCCAGACTCCTTCAGACTTCTCAACAACCGCTGGGTTGTTGACAGTCTACTTTCCGGCTAAGGCAAGCGCTTTTTTCCCGGATTCCCCCAACATCAACCTTTGCATTAAGGAGCATGGCAACCATGAACGCAGTGAAAAATTTCTGGAACGACGAAACTGGTTTGGAATTGTCCGAATACGCCGTGGGCGCGGGCCTGATCGCTATCGCGGTGGCGACGGCGTTCACGAACCTCGGTTCGCAAATCACCTCGGGCATCAACGGCCTGACGGGCAAGATCAAATCCAGCTAGTGTTGGGTGCGCACAATGCGTGACCAGCAAACCTAATTATCAACTTCAACTTTTAGGAGCATTGCACAATGAACACGATCAAGAATTTCTGGAACGATGAAACCGGTTTGGAATTGTCCGAGTACGCCGTGGGCGCGGGCCTGATTGCTATCGCGGTGGCGACGGCGTTCACGAACCTCGGTTCGCAAATCACCTCGGGCATCAACGGCCTGACCGGCAAGATCAAATCCAGCTAATCGGAAATGGCGCTTGCGAGTCGCGCGCTGTGCGCATGGCACGGCGCGCGGCTTAAGCCAAGCTGAGCCCACTCGGCGAGAAGGGAGTCACTTATGAATCGTCTAAAACTTCTCTTGCAGGAAGATGCTGGACTCGAGCTTTCCGAGTACGCGATTGCCGCGGGTTTGGTGGTGATACCGCTGACTGTTGCGATCACCGATTTGGGCAGCCAGATAGCCGCCGCAGTTGACGGCCTGACTGGCTGGATCCAGTCCAGTTAGCTGCAAGCCAGTTAGCTGCAAGCCAGTTAGCTGCAAGCCAGTTAGCTGCAAGCCAGTTAGCTGCAAGCCAGTTAGCTGCAAGTTGGTTGGCAAAGGCTGCCACGTCAAAAGATTCCCATCGGTCTTTGAGGTTTGTTGCCACAGGTTTGGCGCGTTTTTGGGGCACAACTTCAAAGACGCGCCAATTCGTTACCGGTGCCGCACTCTCCCGCCCAGCACTCAGGTAGTCAACGCTTCTGCATCCCACCTAACGTTACGTTCGCTTGCGGAGCCTTCATCATGTCGCTACCGATTCTTTCCAGCATTGTGCTGATCTTTATCTTGAGCATTTTTATTATGTATTACGACGTGCGCTACCGTCGGATTCCCAATGTGTTTGTGCTGCTGGGATTGGTTGGCGGCTTGTGTCTGAACATTTGGCAAGCGGGCTGGTTGGGCCTGCGCGAGAGCCTCTTGGGCTGCACCCTGGCATTTTTTCTGATGTTCGTCGTGCGCATGTATTCGGGCGCCCTGGGGCCAGGCGACATCAAATGGTTTGCCGCCATTGGGGCCATCATCGGTTGGCAAGTGGTGCTCCCCGCGTTTTTGATCGTGCTGATGACGGGCATGGTGCTGGCCTTTATCAATGTGATGCGGCTGGGCACGTTCCGCCTCACGATGGAACGCGTGTGGATGATTTTGTACGGCATGCTGCCGGGCCAACAGATTCCCCGGTTCCCCATTCCGGAGGACCGCCAAAAAGCTTTGCCTTACGGGGTTGCCATATGCATGGGCAGCCTAATTGCTTTGGTACGACAGCTTCCCCAATTCAGTTGACCCAATTCAGTTGACCCAATTCAGTTGACCCAATTCAGTTGACCCAATTCGGGTGACCCAATTCAGGTGAGAGGTATTTATGAAGAATAAAGCGTTAGTGCTAGTGCTGGCCGGTGCAGTGGTGTTCGGCCTGCTGGCTGCGATGTCCGTCAGCAAATACACCTCCAGCAACGCGCAGGTAGGTGATATGACCAATATGGTAGTGGCGCGCGTCGAAGTCCCGCTGGGCACGCAACTCAACCAAGATCAACTGACGGTGGTGCAGGTGCCAAAAACGGCGGCGCCCGAACAGTCTTTTACCAAGACCGAAGACCTGATCGGCCGCGTGGCCATTAACGCCATCGGCCCGAAAGAGCCGCTGACCGAATTTCGCTTGGCGCCGAAAGGCTCGCTCTCCGGTTTGGCGGCGCTGGTGCCCGAAGGTTACCGCGCCATCACCGTGCGCGTAGACGATGAAGCGGGCGTGGCCGGTCTCTTGGCGCCGGGCATGTTGGTGGATTTGATTTCGGTGGTGACGCCGCCCGACGGCGCGCAAATGGGGCCGATCTCGAAGATCGTGCTGCAAAACGTCAAGGTCCTGGCGACGGGACAGAACATGGCCTTGCCCAAAGAGCAGGTCGAAGCCACGCGCGTCAATTCGGTGACGCTGCTCGTCACGCCGCAAGAAGCCGAGAAAGTGATGTTGGCTTCGTATGACGCCCGCCTGCGCATGATCGTGCGCAACTACATTGACAATAAGAGCGTTGACACGACCGGCATTACCAAGCGCAGCGTGCTCAGCGGCGATTTTGTCCAACCGATTCCGAGCGCAGCGGCCGCCGACACGCAAGCCGCGCGTCCGCAGGCTGACTATGCGCCGCGCCGCCCGCGTGCTTATACGGGTGGGGCGAACTGGTATGAGAGTTTGCCGAAGGAGAAACCGGCGGTTCCGGCCGCGACGCCGAAGCCGGTCAATCAGATCGAGGTGTTTGACGGGAAGAAAAAGAGCACCGTCGAATTTCCGCAAGATCAGCAATAGAGCCATCCCCAGTGCGTGATGCAAGCGGGGGTTCGGAGCCGGGGACAACCGGCGCGGCCTAACCGGTGCCAGATAGGATGTGCATCCTGGCAACGTGGGTTGAATCCGCTTCCGAACCTCTGCCACGCCTTATGCGCTGGCAGCTCGACAGTCATCAGAGTAGCCGTCGGTCCGCATCCCGCGGATGGCTGGGGAATGGCTGGAAGATTAACCCACGCTTCCGCTCACCCAATTGACGCATTTTGGTTCACGGGGTTTGTCGCGCGTCACGAGCGGTTCAGTAGGAGAACAAATGATGACTACCTTTCCCTCCAATACGCGAAAATTTTGCCGCAGTGCGCTGTCTGTGTCGCTGCTGTTCTTGGTGCTGCTGGCGTCAAGTGTGCCCACTCGGGCACAAGCCTTTGCTCAGGAAAACAGCCTGAATGTTTCTTTCAGCGCGCCGCCCAAAGAAGCTGTGCCGGTCTATGTGCTGGCCGGGCAATCGGTGTTGATCGTGTTCGATCAGTCCATTGGCCGTCTGGCCGTTTCCAACAGCGATGTGGCGGAAGCCGTGCTGGTCGCGCCGAATCAAATGATGATCAACGGCAAGGTCAGCGGGCGCGCCACCTTTACCGCCTGGTCGAAAGATACTTCGACCTTCGTGTTTTTCAGTGTGGATGTGCGCGTGAACCTGGCGCAGCTCGATTCGCAGGTGCGGGTGCTCTTTCCGAATATGGACATTCGCCTGAGCCAGGCTAACGGTGCGGTCGTGATTTCCGGCTCGATTCCGCCGGCGATGATGAAACAGGTCGAGACGGTGGTGAATGCCGCCGGTTACAAGACGGTCAATCTGATCGGCCAGTCGGTCGAACACATTGCGCAGGTGCAATTGAGCGTTAAAGTCGCCGAGGTCACGCGCAACAAACTCAGCGAGTTTTCTTATGCGCCCGTGTACCAGCCGAACGTGGGCCAAGGTGGTTATACGAACACCGGCGCCGCGCCCTGGTCGCTCTCGAATGTGACCAACGGCAATATGTTCGGCACGGTGGCCAGTTCGCTCAATGTCTTTTTCATGAGCAACAACGTGTTCAACTTCATCCGCGCGTTGCAAAACAATGGCGCGTTGCGGGCATTGGCCGAGCCGAATCTGGTGGCGATGGACGGGCAGGAAGCGAGCTTCCTGGCGGGTGGCGAAATTCCGGTACCGGTGGTGCTGGGCACGGGTGGCGCGACGGTGCTGTGGAAAGAGTATGGCATCCGGTTGCGGTTTAAGCCGACGATTCTCGATGAGCAGCACATTCGGTTGGACATTGAACCGGAAGTGTCTTCGCTCGACTTTGCCAATGCGGTGCGCTTCGAGGGCTTTTTGATTCCGGCCTTGCGCACACGCAAAGCCAAGACCGGCATCGAACTGCAAAACGGCCAGACTTTCGGGATCGCCGGTTTGATGGATAACAATGAAACGAAATCGCTGGGCAAAATTCCGGTGCTGGCCGATGTGCCCATTCTGGGACAGCTTTTCAAATCGCGCTCTTTCCAGCGCAATGAATCGGAGTTGGTCTTCATCGTGACCACGAAGATCGTCAAGCCCTGGAATCCTGATGAAGTCCCGCAATTGAAAGGCGTGGATAATTTGCAGAACGGTTCTCCGCTCGGCATCACGCTGCCCAGCGGCTCCATGCCGAAAGACGACAAGACCGGCGCGAATAGCGAAGCCAGCAAAGAAGCTGGAAAAGATTCCCCCGCAGAGCAGCCGAAGGACAAAGAAAAACCTGGTGAGGTCAAAGAAGAGGGCGCCGCCCCGGCGGCAACGCCAGTGGCGCCGGTGGAAGGCGTGAAACCGACGGTCATTGAAGCCGTGCCCGCGCCTGCCCCGGCAGCGAATCCGGCTGCCACAACTCCCGAAGGTGAGAAGCCAGGCGAGAAACCCGCGCCGCCGGGAACACCCGCGGCAACGCCCGAAGCGAGCGGTGGCACCACGGTGCCAGCCGATTCGAGTGCGCCGAGTAATACTTCGCCCCAAACCCCCACTTCCAAGGAGACTCCCACGAATCCTGACAAAGAGAAACCGCCCGCGCCAGTTACCAAGCCCGGTGCCGAACGCGTGGCCAAGACTGGACAGGCATTGCAGGCCATGCAGTGGAAATTGATGGTCCCGGCAACGCCTGCGGCAGCCGTGACGGCCCAAACCAGGCCGTAATTGAAAACCGGACGCTGTTGCATCTGCGCGGTTGCGGTTGCAACAGCGTCCTTAGCCGGACTTGAGAAAATGGTTCTTCATCAAGCCGGGCTTGGTGCTCACACTCGAATGTTCAATTCAGGCGAGCTACTGAAATTTACTAAACACACCCTTAGGACCCATTCGGAGGTAGGCAATGAATTTGGCACAATGGATTCGACAGAGACGAGAGCAAGGTAAAAAAGAACGTGGCACCGTGGCCGTGACCGCGATCTTAGGTTTCACCTCGTTTATTTTGGCCGCTGGGTTGGCCATTGATGTAAGCCACATGTATCTGACCGGCAGCGAATTGCAAAACGCAGCGGATGCGTCGGCAGTTGCAGGGGCATCGGTTTTGAACGGCGACGAATCAGGGGTTACGTTAGCGGTCAACACCGCCCTCGCCACGCAGAACAAATTTGAGTTCGCGAAAGACCTGGCAACATTTACGCGCGCCGACGTGACGTTTGCGAAAAATGTCGGCGGCACCTATTACAGCGAAGCCTCGGCGCGTTCCATCGCCGACCAGATTCGCTTCGTTAAGGTCTCGATTCCGAATAAGTCTATCGGCGTGCCCTTTGCGCAGGTCGCGCTGGGAGAAAATACGGTGGCCATCTCGCGCTCTTCGGTCGCTGGGTTTTCGTCGGGCTTACAGGTGTTGTGTGATTCGATTGTGCCGCTATCGGCAGTGCAGGACGACATCACCAAAGCCCCGCTCGACGTGGACTCGCAATGCCCGAACAAATGGGCCTTTACGCCGGGTTGCAAATACGTCATTCGGCGCGGTTCCAATGGCAATAATACCGGCTGGGTTTCGCCGGGCAATTATTTGATCCTTGCGCTCGGCGCCAGCCGGGGCGGCAACGATGCGCGCGCCGGTGTCGCGGGCAGCGCGGCTGGTTGTTTCAAAGCCGGTGATTGTGTCGGCACACAAACCGGTATCGAGACCGGCCCGATCAAACAGGGACTGGATACCCGGTTTGGCAATTACGGATCAGGGCTGACTTCTGACATCTTTCCGCCCGATGTCAATATCAAGGAAAGCATCAGTTACCAGGATTACCTGGATGAATTGGACAAGGTTCAAACGGGCGGGAATCACACCGGGGCACGCTGGCAAGCGCCCGGCAATGGCCTAACGGGCCGCGTGGGCCGCCGCGTCATCGTGATTCCGATCATCAATGTGCGCCAATTCAATAATGGCAACGACACGGTTTGCATTGATCATTTCGCGGCGTTCTTCCTGAACAAGTCCATTCAAGGCAATGGCGATATTTATGCCGAATACATCACGACCAAGGTGCAGGTCTCGGATGGTTATTTTTCCGGAGGCACCGACCAGAATAATCAGTTTTCGATCCCCGTGCTTTACAAATAGCTTTGTGAGGCTCGAGGCGATTGGCTTCTTTAGGGATAAAGGTAGGCAATTGGCTTATAACCTTGAGGTCGGTCCAAGCGAGTCTTGAGCGACCATGCAAAGACCTATAAAACGCCATGAAAATAGGACTATCAAAACGATTGGTTTGGCAGCGAAACTGCAGAGAACGTGGGATGGCGGCGGTGTCGGGTGCGCTGGGCATGGTTTCGTTTGTCCTGGCTGCGGGCTTGGCCATTGATATTAGCCATCTGTATCTGGCCGGCAGCGAATTGCAAAACGCCGCCGATGCTTCGGCTATCGCGGGTGCCTCGGTAATTAACGGCGCGGCATCCGGGATCACTTCGGCTGTCAATGTTGCCTTGGCCACGCAAAATAAGTTTGAGTTTGCCAAGGACACGGCGACGTTTAGCCGGGCCGATGTGCAGTTCTCCAAAAATGTGGGCGGCCCTTTTTATAGTGAGGAAACGGCGCGGGGCATGGCCGACCAGATTCGCTTTATCAAGGTGACGATTCCCAACAAAGCGATCCCGGTGTCCTTTGCGCAAGTCGCCCTAGGGGCCAATTCGGTCAACGTATCGCGCTCTTCGGTAGCCGGTTTTTCCAAAGGCTTGCAGGTGCTCTGTGACTCCATCGTACCGCTCTCGGTGGTGCAAGACCCCGTTACCCAAGCGCCGTTGGATATTGTCGGCAGTTGTCCGAACACTTATGAATTTACGCCTGGTTGCCGTTATGTCGTGCGACGCGGTGCGGGCGGCAATGGGAACGGGAATAATGGATCGGGTTTTATTTCGCCGGGTAACTACCTGATTCTCGCCTTGGGTGCGAGCCGCGGCGGCGCTGATGCCCGCGCGGGTGTCGCGGGGAGCGCCGCCGGTTGCTTCAAGGTCGGCGATGAGGTCGGCACCGAACCCGGCGTCACGGCCGGGCCGATCAAACAGGGGTTGGGCACGCGCTTTGGCGATTACCAGGCCGGGTTGAGTTCAACCACTTTTCCGCCTGACCTCAACGTGAAAGAAGGGATCACCTATGCGCAGTACCTGTCGGCGCTGGACGATTACTATCGCGGCCTGACACCGAGCGCGAGCATTTGGACTGCGCCGGACGATCCCGGCCGTGTCGGGCGGCGTATCATCGTCATTCCGGTGATCAACAAGAACGAGTACGACAACGGGCGCGGAACTGTCAGGATCGCCAAATTCGCGGCGATGTTCCTGCAAACGCGCGTCGCCAACGGCAACGGCGGTGATATTTCCGCCGAATTCATCACGCATAAAGTGCAAATCACGGATGGTTATTTTTCGGGCGGTACCGATGCGGATAACCAGTTTTCGATTCCGGTTCTGTATAAATAAAAAACCGGAGACCAACCAGCGCTTCAATTGCGCAGCTTGGTCTTCAACAAATGAGCGGCCACACGAGCCGCACGATGAAGGCGCCGGGACAGGCGCCAAAGTTCACCCTAATGAGCGGCAAACGCTTCAACGTTTGACCGCCGAATGGCCGACCGTGCAACAGACGAGCGACTCACAAAGGCACGGACTGCCGGAGCGGAGAAAACCCGACCAAGTATGCTTGGGCAGGGGGTAAGGAAGACGCAGGCGGGAATTCCCGTTTGCAGGTGAGGGTGCTAATCGGGCAAGTATTAGGAGTAGGTTTTATGAGGAAGCAAAGTTTCAAAATCTTCGGAGCGCGAGTTTTAGAAAAACAAACTGGGGCACCCGGCACACGCCAGCAACGCGAGCGCGGGATCACGGTCGCCATTGCGGCCTTCAGTTTTGTGACGTTTTTGCTGGCGGCGGGCCTGGCGATGGACGTCAGTCATTTCTATCTGGCAGGCTCAGAGTTGCAGAACGCGGCGGACGCCGCCGCTCTGGCAGCCGCCCAGTCGCTGGATAGCACGACGCCAGGCATCACCAAGGCGACCGACAATGCCGTCGCCGCGATGAACAAATACGACTTCAACAACGTGTCGGTGTCTATCGCGCGCAGCAACGTGCTCTTCGCCACGAACATCGGTCAATTCGACAATAACACCGCCGAAGACGAGGCGACGGCGAAAGCCAGTCCGGGCAATATCCGCTTCGTCAAGGTGACGGTGCCGCCCAAAGATGTGGGCGTTTACCTGGCTAAAATCGCCCTCAACGTGGACACGGTGGCGCTGACGCGGACGGCCGTGGCGGGCCAATCGGAAAGCGGCGCGACCGGCGATATTACGCCGAACGAGTTGTGCAACGTCTATCGCGTGACGCTGGTCGAAGGCGATTCCGCCGGCGATGGCAGCCTGGATCGCACTGATCCGAATTGCGGCAGCAGTTTTCAATACACCCAGGGCTGTACTTACAACGTGCATTTGACGCCGCCTTGCGATGCGCAGTTGAGCTATTACGAGATTCTGCAGGATGACGGCGGTGTAACTTACACCGACTGGGACGACCGCCTTGCTTCGCGCACGCTGCAACAATGTTTTTGGAACGGCAAAGTCGTTTCGGCTTACACCCACCCGGTGGCGGCGAACATCAAGAATGGTCTGAACACGGCGTTTAATGCCTACGGCGGCGGCCTGACCAATGCCCAGTTCCCCTCCGACTCAAATATCAAGACGGGGATCACGTTTGCCCAATACAAGACCGCCATTCCTGGCAGCACCTATCATTCAGCGCCGGGCAATGCGCTCAATAACACCGGTGAGCGGATTCTGGTGCTGCCGATCATCAAGAAGAGTTCTTTTGTGGTGCTGGATGCGGCGGGCGAGCAGGCCAATATGACGATTGATCGCTTCGGCGCGTTTTTCATGGTGAACAAAGTTTCGGTCAATACCAAGAACAACACTGCCGATTTCAAACTGGAATACATTGGCGACCGCGTCGTGCTGGGCGATGCCAGAGTCAATCCGACGCGTACAACGAACAGTACAGTTGCGAAAGGCGTGGCCGTGCCCGTCCTTTATCGCTGAGGTGCAAGATGTTGAAAAGAATTTTCAGACGTAAGCGCCGTGGCGAACACGGCATGCAATTAATCGAGATGGCCTTCGTCATGCCCGTCCTGATGTTAGTGATGGGTGGGCTGGTCGAACTGTCTTATTACTTTTACACCTACTCCACCCTGGCCCGGGCGACCCGCGCCGGGGCGGGCTACATCTCTAGCAAGTCCATGGTTTCCACCGAGACTGACAAAGCCAAAAACCTGGTGGTTTGCGGCGAACTCAATTCCTGTAGTGGCTTTTCTCCGTTGGTGCCAGGGCTGACAGCGGCGAATGTGAGTGTCACCGTCGCCACGGTGGGGACGGATAAACAGGTGACCGTGAAGATCATCAATTACAGCTATACGCCGCTCTTTAAGCTGAATGAGATGAGTTCACTGTTCACCAGTGATACTTCAAAGCAAATTGCCTGGAATACCAGCGTCACACAAGTGAACGCCGGGACCACGATGCGCTATGTCGGTGACAGATAGGAGGAACTTCATGTTTAGGCGAAAAAATCGGAGTGGCTCAAGCAATACCGAACGCGGGGCGTCTTTCCCTGAATTTGCCATCGGCGGCATGGTCTTTCTCACCGCCGTGTTCGGAATCATTGAATTTAGCCGTTTGCTCTGGACGCACAATGCCTTGACCGATGCCGTGCGCAAAGGGGCGCGCTATGCCGCGACCACTTCTTCTGCCAATAGCACGGCGGTGAAGAATATGGTTGTCTATGGCACCACTGCGGCGGGGGCGGCTGGTAGCGAAGTGGTATTTGGCATCACGACGGCGAACGTCAACGTCGCCTATTCGGCTGGTTACGACACCAAAAACGGCAGCGTCACGGTGAAAGTGACCGGCTTTGCGTTCAGCTTTAATATCCCTTTGGTCGGCGCCACGATCACCCTGCCTGATTATAAGGCGACCGTGACCGCCGAAAGCGCTGGCCGTGTGCCAGCCGATATATAAGGAAGTGAGGAGTGAGACAGCCCCGTCTGTCCTACGTACCGCTCAAGATCGTTGCGAGCCTGTTTGAGCACGGGGGGCCCGCAGACGGAATAAAAAAGTCCCTTGGGACGCGCGCGATGAAGTTGCACTATTAGTTGCACTATTAATTGTCGGCAGAAAACCCGCGCTTGGGCCTTCATCGGCCCGGGCGCTGCGCAAAGGTTTTCTTGACAATCGCGTGATAATAGCCGACAAAACGAACTGATTGACCCATAACTGCCCGTTCTGATTGATTGAGAGACCCATGAACCACTCACTCACCTTTGTCATTTTTGCCACCGGGCAAGAGACCGCGCAAAATTTGCGGGTCGCTTTGGCGGCAGACCGCCGCGCCCGCGTGCTGGCAGTCAGCGATGACCCGGAACAGGTCTATGCCGACGTAGTGCGTTGGCGTCCTTCCTCTGTCATCGTGACGCTGGGCGCGACGCCGGGCCAAGCCTGGTCGTTGTGCGAACGTATCACCGCCGTTTGTCCTGAAACCATCATCGTTTGCGCCTCGCGTAACCCTTCGCCCGAACTGATCCTGGCATCCTTACGCGCCGGTGCGCGCGAATTTCTGCGTCTGCCGATTATTGCCGAGGAATTCAAAACCGTCCTTGACCGGACGGCGGAATTCAGCGCCGGGCGCGCCCAAGGCGCCAAGAAACGGGGGCGGGTGATCAGCATCTTTGCCAGCAAAGGCGGTTGCGGCACCTCTTTCGTCGCGGCGAATCTGGCGATTGCTCTGCAGGCGCCGACCGTCGTCGTGGATTTGAATCTGCAAGCGGGCGACCTCGACATCTTTTTTGGGATCAAACCCAAATTCTCGATTGCCGACCTGGTGGTCAATCGCGCGCGTTTGGACGAAGGTCTGTTGGCCAGTTATCTGGCGCCGCACTCCGCCGAATTGGCGGTCTTACCCGCGCCGCGCAATGCCGATGCGGCGGAAGACATCCGGCCTGAACCATTGATGGAAGTGTTGCAGGTGTTGCGCGAACATCACGATTACGTGGTGCTCGACCTGCCGCACACCTTCGACGCCAATACGCTGGCCGCGCTGGACAATGCCGACGATATTTTGCTGCTGCTGACCTTGGATATTTTGGCCGTGCGCAGCGCCCAGCGTGCCCTGACGATTTTTGACCGGCTGGGTTACCAGCGCTCAAAAGTGAAGCTGGTCATCAACAAGTGGAGTAAGCAGAGCAATCTGGAGTTGCGCCACGTTGAACGCTATCTCGGCGAAAAGATCGCGGGTTTCATCACCAACGATTACGCGGCGGCGATTAACTCGATCAATCTGGGGCAGCCGCTGGCGGGCGGCAGTTACGCTTCGCCCATTGTGGCTGAGGTCAAACGGCTGGCCACGGTTTATGGCGCGGCGGCGCCGGAACCTGAGGTCGAGAAGAGCAAAGGCTTCCTGGGTACAATTCTGGGCAAACTCAGATTGCCTGGGGCGACCGCTGACAAACCGGCCACGCCACAACCAGCGCGCGGCGGTGTTACGGTGTTACGACCCGCCAACCGTGCTCTGCCTGGGGCGCCGCCTGAGGTCGCGCAAGAGATGCAGTATCACGTGAAATGATGGGAGGCCGGGTGGCTTGACCGCTGGTCAAGAACTCGGCTGGATGGCTCTTTTTGTAGGTGTGGATTTAGGTGTGAGGTGTCGTCGGAAAAGAGCAGGAGTAGGCAAAATTCAACACTCCCGGTAAGCGGTGACGCCCGTTCTGGGCGGCGTCGCTACCAGCCTTCCGCCACGACCCCATAACAAATAAACACGCGGCATTGCTTGGTTGCCCCTTACGTTCGGTAAGGTGGCTGGCCAGGGCTGGCTGTAGTGTTGTCAAACAACGGCCAAAAGCTCGCTCTCCCAAATGGAGCTTGATGGTCGGGGTTCAATCACGGGAATTGAGAGTAGGTGCGTTATGTCGTTACGCGATAGACTCAACAACAATACCAGTGCTGCCGTGCCCGGCGCGCAAAATCAGAATGGCGGGCCACACGCCACGCAGTTGAACAGCTCCTTTGCCGATCTGAAATCCAAACTGCACCGTGAGCTGATCAATCGCATGGATCTGACCAAGATCAATCTCTTGACACCGCAGCAGGTGCATTCGGAAGTTTCACGGCTGGCCAAAGATTTACTGGATAACCGCGACATCGCCATTTCGGGTTCCGAGCGCGAGAAATTAATCGAAGAAATTCGCTATGAACTCTTCGGCCTGGGGCCGCTGGAATTGCTGCTCAGCGATAACACGATTTCTGACATCCTGGTCAATTCGCCGTACAAGATTTATGTCGAACGCGGCGGCAAGCTCGAACGCACAGGCATTACCTTCAACGACAATTCCCATGTGATGCGCGTGATCGAACGCATTGTTTCTTCGATTGGCCGCCGCATTGACGAATCGTCGCCGATGGTGGATGCGCGTCTGGCCGACGGCTCGCGCGTCAATGCCGTGATCCCGCCGATTGCGCTGGACGGCCCTTGCCTCTCGATTCGACGCTTCAGCAAGAACCCGCTCAAGATGGATGCACTGGTCGAAAAAGGCGCGCTCAGTTTCGAGATGGCCGAAGTCTTGAAGATGTGCGTCAAGGCCAAGATGAACATCATCATCTCCGGCGGTACTGGCGCTGGTAAAACGACCCTGCTCAACGCGCTCTCTTCTTACATCCCCGATGATGAGCGCGTTGTCACCATCGAGGACGCCGCCGAATTGGTGCTGCAACAGCCGCACGTCGTGCGCCTGGAAACACGCCCGAAAAATATCGAAGGCAAAGGCGAAGTCACCTCGCGCGATTGCGTGAAAAACGCCTTGCGTATGCGGCCTGACCGCGTAGTCATCGGCGAAACGCGCGGCGAAGAGGCGATTGATATGTTGCAGGCCATGAACACCGGCCACGATGGCAGCTTGACCACGATTCACGCAAACAACCCGCGCGATGCCATGTTGCGTATCGAAACCATGATTCAAATGGCCGGGATGAAACTCACCGAACGCGCCATGCGCCAACAGATCGCCTCGGCGATCAACATCGTGGTGCAGGCTTCACGGTTAAGCGATGGTTCGCGCCGTGTGACTTATGTTTCTGAAATCAATGGCTTGAATGAGAATGAAGTCATCGTCAATGACATCTTTCGGTACGAACGCTCCGGCGTGGACGACAAAGGCAAGGTCATCGGCAAACATATCGCCGCAGGTACAAATCCAATCTTGCTGGAAAAGCTGCGCATCGCCGGTTGCAAGTACAACGAAGAGTGGTTTGTGCGACCGGACGATGATAAAGAGAAATAAGCGGGGGCTGGTAAGGGTTAAAGCAAAGTCTGGTGCGAGCCAGTCTCATTGAACTTCGCTTTGAGCGGATGACATTAACCAGAAGGGAACCATAATGCTGCCATTTTTTGTGTTTATCTTTTGCCTGTGCGCCACCTATGGCACGTATCTGCTGGTGACGCGGAAGACTGCCGAAGACCAAGAGCGCATGGAAAAACGCATGCGCGAAGTTTTACTGGGCTTGGATTCCAGCAGTGGCGGCCCTGGCGGCGCGGGGCTGGACGTCAATCAAATCCGCCTGGCGCGCGATGAAATCCTGAGCGAAATCCCCAAATTTGACGAAATCTTGCGCAAGATCGAATTCGTCAAGTGGGTCAAGCAGATGATTGATCAGTCCGATTTGCAACTGACGGTCATGCGTTTGTTTATGTTCTGCGGCCTGGCCGGGCTGTTGGGCATGATGGCGGTTTCCATGCTGGCGAATTCGTTCCTAGCGGCCATTCTGGCGGGTGTGGTGGCCGCTTGTTTGCCGATGGTGCACGTCTTGTGGAAGCGTAAAAAACGCCTCGATAAATTCCTGACCGATTTGCCCGACACGCTGGAATTGATGAGCCGCGCGCTCGCCAGCGGTCATGCCTTTACCGAAGCGTTGCACATGATCTCGAAAGAGATGCCCGACCCCATTGCCACCGAATTTCGCCGCACGTATGAGGAACAAAACCTCGGTCTGTCGGTCAAGATCGCGCTGGAAAATCTGGTTGAACGCGTGCCCGTGCTCGACCTGAAAATTTGCGTGACGGCCATCATGATTCAGCGTGAAACCGGCGGTAATCTGGCCGAAGTGTTGGAGAAAGTGGCCAGCACCATCCGCGACCGCTTCAAGATTCTCGAAGACCTCAACACCCTGACGACTTCGTCGCGCATGTCGGCGAATGTGTTGTGCGCCATGCCGGCGTTCATTGCGTTGATGGTTTCTTACATCAACCCGACCTATATGCGCGTGCTTTGGACTGAGCCGCTGGGACACAAATTATTGATGGCCGCGGCGGCTTTGCAGCTAACAGGTATGATCGTCATTCGCCGCATCATGCAGATCAAGATTTGAGGCGGGCGGCTTCTGTCTGGCGCCTGGCCCCGCCTGGCCGTGCCCGCTTGGCAGTTGCAGCTTGGTTAGGGTAGAGGGCTGTGTCAGCGCAGCCGGCGCTACGTCCACGTGTAGTAACCGATTGTTTCGCGCGGTCTTTGTTGCGACCTGCCGGAAACAAGCCAAGGAGAAGTTATGTTGTTACCGATCTCAATCTTTGGGTTCGTCATCTTGGGCGCGATGGCTGCCTATTTGGTGTTGCATAAACCGGAACAGTCCGTGGTTGACCGCTTACAGGATTTAGGCGACCTGGGCGGACGGCTGGTAGACGGCGAAGAGGTGGAGCGGCGCGAAAAAGAATCGCAAGCCGCCGAAGTCGCCAAGAAATTTGCGCGCGACCTCAATAAAGTCGCGCCGATTTCCGCCGTCGAAGCCAAGAAACTTCAGGTCAAGCTGATGCACGCCGGTTACCGCACGGCCAGTGCCACGACGACGTTTCGCGCGCTGCAAATGCTCAGCCTGGTTTTGTTTCCCGCGCTCACCGCCGTGGGGATAATGATCGCTGGCAAGACGATGAGCGATTCGTTGATGTACCTCGGCGGTGGTTTATTGATCGGTTTTATGCTGCCGGACAAAATTCTCAGTATGAAGGTCAATGGGCGGCAAGACCGGTTGCGCTGTGGTGTGGCGGACGCGCTCGACTTGTTGGTCGTCTCCGTCGAAGCCGGTTTAGGCTTGAACGCCGCGCTCACCCGCGTGGCCGAAGAAATGAAGTCGGTGCATCCCGACATCGCCGAGGAATTCGGCTTGGTGAATACTGAAATCCGCATGGGACGTAATCGTGAGGAAGCCTTGCGCAACTTGGCCGAGCGTTCCGGTGTGGAAGATTTGCGTAGCCTCTGTGCCATGTTGATTCAAACCGACCGCTTCGGGACTTCGATTGCGCGCGCCATCCGCGTGTATTCGGACGCCCTGCGCACAAAGCGGCGGCAACGCGCAGAACAGGCCGCTCAGAAGGCTGCGGTGAAGATGCTCTTCCCGCTGGCCGTATTCTTGTTTCCGACGCTCTTCATCATCCTGCTTGGCCCTTCGGCCATTCAATTGATGCGGACGTTTGGGAACAAGTGACGACAGGTCAACTCAATCAGTTGATCAATCAGTTCAACCCCGTGGAACCGCTCGCTGAGGCCTCCAATTTCAGCGGGCGGTATTTTTTTGCTCAGCCTGGGGTTGTTCAGCCAATCCTCGACTCAGCCACCGGCGCGCTGGCCGGTGGCGCCTCCGCTTTGAAGCCATAGTGTTCATTCACCGGCGCACTGACAATCGCCTGCACCTGTTGCCGCAACGCTTCGACATCATTCTTGCCCAACCCTTTCGTCTCAATCGTGTCGTGCATGTAGACGGTGATTTTTGAAGGATAGAGGCGCCAATCGCCCTTCTTGCTGAATTCGTAAGCGCCCACGATGCTCATCGGCGCGATGGGATAGCCGAACTGAATCGCCATCCGAAAAACGCCGGGATTGAAGGGCAAGACGCTGCCGTCGCGGGTGCGCGAGCCTTCCGCGAACACGATCAAACTCACGCCGCTCTCCAGCGACTCACGGGTCAGCTTCATCATCTGTTTGTACTTGCCCAAATCGCCTTCGGGCGGCACAGGCACGTTGCCGAAGCGGCGCATCATCCAGCCATAGGCCGGCACCTTGAAATGCGATTCGTGCTCCAGCCCGCGCACAAATTGCGGGATGGCCGAATAGATGATGAAGGCGTCCCAAATATCCACGTGATTGCTGACAAAAAAGCTCGTGCGCGTGCGGTCAAAGCCGGGCGCGTATTTGACCTCGAAATCTATCCCGGCCAAGCGCAGCACATTGCGAAAGAGCCAGCGTTGCGGCCCATCGTTTTTGCGTGGGTCAATGAAATAGCCCAGCAGCACCAAGGCGCTGCAAACCGGGAAGAAGTGCAGAATGCTGATCGTCCAGATGAAGATGCTGCGGACGGCGATCCAAAGTTGTTTCATGCGTTGCCGCTCACTTGCGCAGGGAAGTTGTACCGGGAAGCTTTGATTTAATGCTTGGAAGAGGTCAGGTCAAGCGGGCGCGTGAGTTGCAGGGCTTTTGCAAAGTCGTCAGCGCGGCGTCCTTTTCGTGGGTTCGAGGGCTTTGCAAAAAAATCTGGCGCTGGTTGAACGCGAGCAGGCCGGACGTGGCACGGCAGTTCAATGAATCCGAATGGCTCGGATAGAGCGTCTGAGCGTGATTTCGTTGCCGCTGTTTTCTGCCAGCATTTGCACCGCCAGCGTGAGTTTGAGTTGCAGCCGTACTTCCGGCGCTTCGCACTGATTCAGCAGGTTGCGGACGCGGTCGAAATGCTGGCTCGCCAGCAGCGCGAGCACCGCTCCGAGATTGTGCGGCAAGCCCTGGCCGATACCGTTTACCAGCAATGATTCGCCGTCTCTGTACAAGCCGTTCTGATCGTAGGGGCCCAGCGTGGCATAAGCGGCGAGGACTTGATTGCCGCGCGCCATGACTGGTTCCAGCAGTTCAAAGGCGCGCTCGGCCTCGAGGCGCGCGTAGACTTGGGCGATGGCCGCTTGTGCTTCCATCTGAGCGCGCGTTTCCAGACGGTCGCCCAACAAGGCGCGCGCTTCAGCCAATAATTTTTGCGCAGCGGGCTGGGCATTTTTCTCGACGGCCTGCGCGGCCCATTGCGTCAGATAAGAAATGCGTTCGCTGATGGGTAGCCGTTGCAGCAAGGTTTGGGCTTCGGCGAATTTCTCTTGCGTGGTCAGTTGTGCAATGAGTTGCCGGTTCAGGTTCGTCAACGCTTCGTGGCGTTGCTGCGGATCGCTGATATTGTCGTTGATGATTTGGCGGGCCCGCTCAAGCTCGCCTTTCGCCAGCGACTTATTCGCCGCCTCGGTGTAAAGCCAGGTGCGCTCTTGCGGCGGCGCTTTGGCGGCCAGCGCCGTCAGTTCCGCAGCGGTTTGCTTTTCGGGCTGATAGGTTTGGTAAGGATCGCGATAGCGCGGCACAGCCTGTTCGAATTGCGCGAGCTTGGCGCGGGCGGCGGCCAGACGGGCGGGCAAATGCTTTTCAAAGAGCGGCAACATCTGCCGCAGTTGTCCCAATAGATAGCGCGCCGAACCATTCTGTTGTTCGTCGTAGAGGTTGCCGTTGTTCAGCTTGAGCGCCTGTGTCAGCAGCAGTTCCAGCAACTGCCGGAGTTGCTGGCGGGCAGTTTCGACGCCGGCTTGGTTGGCGCTGGGCGCGGAGTTTGGCTGTGCCGCAGCATTTTGTACCTCGCTGTTCAGCGTGTTGAGCAGGTTGTTGAGCAGATTGATGGCGTTGCTGTTGGTCAGCCAGTTGGCGCGCTGAAGTTCTTCGAGCAATTTGTTCAGGAATTGCTCGGCCAGTTGTGGGTCTTTGCTGCGCAGCGCGTGCCAGACGGCCAGAAGCTGGTGGGAAAAGTTGCCATCCTTGAGGCCTTCCAGCGCGGTTTGCAGGGCCAGTTGCGGGTCTTGCGGGGCGAGGTGGGCCGCCAGTTGCAATTCATAGTCACGCCCTTGCGGATTATCCGGCGCGAGTGGTTGCGTCGCGCGCAGTGCGCGCAACAACTCTAACGCCAGCTTGACGTCGTGTTCCGCCAGAACTTGAAAAAGTTGCCCGCTCAGTTGATTGACCAGGTTGGCATGTTGCCAGCGCATGGGGTCATCCGGCGCGGGGGATTGCTGGGCGAATTCAAGCAACTGTGCGACCGCCTGACTGGCTAGGGCCTGTGCGCGTGTCGCAGCGCGCGGCCACAGCGCCTCCGTCAGGTTAATCTGCAACGCAATGCGGTTTTCGGTCAGCCGCAGCGCCGACAGTTCAGCCAGGCATTCTTCCAGCAGCACCAGCGCATGTTCAGTTTGTAGCTGGCGCGGTGGCTCTTTTTTGGGGTTTTCTGCGGGCGGTGTTTGCCCCAACAACGCGTGCGGCACAAGCCAAAGCCAGCCAGCGAAAAACAACCAGCGTGTGGGCCGGGCTAAAATCATTTTTGACCTCCGGGAAATAGGCGCGCGAGGAATGCGCGCCGTGCGGTTGAGGAACGCGCACAGTGTAGCGGGCTTGCACGCCGAGGCCGGACGCCAAATTAAAATGGGAAGTCAGCGGCGGCTTTGATGCGCTCGATCTGGCCGCGATGGCGCTCCATGTGCTCGCCGTAAACGAGCAGCCATTGATAGGGATTCAATTGTCCCACGGCTGGATGCGGGAAAGTTTGCTGCGAGCAATCGCTGGCCGCGAAGCGTGCGCGCGCGCCTTGAATGTCGGCGTGCGCCTGTTCGATTTTGGCGCCGGAGTCAGCGAGGCTTTGGCCGCCTTTAGGTGTAACACTGTCGGGCGCTTTGAACCTGGGCAGCGGTTGCCCATCGTCAGTGAGCAAGACGTGTTTCAAATCCAACCCGGCCAGCGGCGGCGCGCCCGCGGCTTCGGCTTGGTTGATGAGTTTGTAGCCGATGCGCACAAAACCGCTGTTGGTGATGGCGATGTGCTCGACGATTTCGGCAATCGTCCAGGCGTCCGCTGCCGGGCGAAACTGCGTTTGGGCCTCGTTGAGACCGGCGGTCGCGGCGGCGAAAGCCGTGTGCTCCCGCGCCAACAGGGCATAGATGTCATCCAGACTGTGATAGATCATTGCGAAGGCTCCTGATGCTTGATGGTGATAAAACGGATTGCCAACGCAGTTTCGCACAGACGGTTGAGCGACGCCAAACGCTCATTGCGCCAGTTGCACGGGGCGCTCGCGCGGTTCGAGCCGAGCCAGTTGCAGCCGCGTCGCCCTGTCGCGCCGGGTGCGGCAACGGTTCAGATTGTATTTGGCTTCGGGCAACTTGCCGCGCGACGTTTGCACCGCCAGCGCAAATTCCAGTTCGGCTTCGGCGTATTGCCCGGCGCTGGCAAAGAGCACGCCCAGGTTGTTGTGACAGACGGGCAGCCGGTCGCGCGACTGCCGCAGCGCTTGCCGGTAATGTTCGGCGGCTTGGGCGGCCTCGCCTTGTTGTTGCAGCGCGAGACCCAATTCGAAATGCGCCGCTGCGTGCTGGCCGTTCGTCGCCCTCAGCGCTTGTTCGAAAGCGGCTGGCGCGGCGTCGCCTTGCCCGCTGTCTTGCAACGCCACGCCGAGCGCATACGCAGCGTCGGCATCGCGTCCGTCACGTAAGTCGAGCGCTTTGCGGTATGCGCGCGCGGCTTCCGCCGGCCTGCCTAGCCGGTGCAAACAAACGCCCAGGTTGAAATGCGCGCGTGCGGCATGCGCCCCCGGCCAACTCAAGGCCGCGCGATATTCAAACGCGGCCAGTTGATAGCGTCCGAGTTGGAATGCCTCATAGCCACGCTCCAAGGCCGCCTCAACGTCGCTGGTTTGCGCGCGCGCGCTGAAGCTCAGCCCCAACAGCAAACAAATCGTCAGTAGTTTTTGCATAATCCCTCCTTCTGTGTGCCGAAGGGTAAAAGAAAAGCGGCAAGGCGTCTTTTCGCTGCTTGCCGCGTTTTTGCTGTGCTTGCTGAAATGTTGTCCGGCAAGCTGCCAGCTTGTCGAAACCTTGGTTGTCAGTCCATTGGCTTAACAGCCACGCTTCGACAAGCTGGCAGCCTTGTCATTACCCACATTTTTCCAGTTTCCTGGTCTTTGATTTCAGGGGCGGCTTCTGCTCTTCGCCCCAGCGGGGCGGGATGTTTATAGCATTCAGGCCAAGATCACCCCCAAGCTCCAGAGGAGCGACATCTGTCAGATGTCGCTCCTCTGGAGCTTGGGAAACAATGAACCGCCCAAGCTATAAATATCCGGCTCCTACGGAGCCAAGAGAGGCACCACTTTTCTCAAAGAAACCTCGAAAATTCTGGCTTCGAGCCAAATCAAAAAATGTGGGTAATGACAAGGCTGGCAGCTTGCCGGACAACCCAGCCGCTACGAACCAATCTATTGCTGCAACCCGTTGCGATACGCGCGCGGCGTCAATGACGTGAGCTTGCGGAAGAGCGTCGTGAAATGGCTTTGGTTTTTGAAGCCGGTGCGCAGCCCGATTTCGACGATGGGCAGTGCGCTGGCCGTGAGCAATTGTTTGGCGGCCTCGATGCGCCGTTGCATCAGGTATTGAATCGGCGTCTGGCCGGTTGTTTGTTTGAAGGCGCGGGCGAAGTGGTATTGGCTCAATTCGACGGCCTCGGCGATTTCGGTCAGCGATAAATCGCGGTCGAGATTGGCTTCGATGAATTCGAGCGCGCGGCGCTGTTTGAGCGGCGGCAAGCCGCCAAATTGCAGATCGGGCACGAGGCTGTTGGTCGAATAGTGGCGCAGCAAATGCACGGCCAGCGTGTTGACCAGCGATTCGGCATACAGCCGTCCGGTCGGCATGCCGCTATCCAATTCGGCGACCAGCACGTGCGCAATGGAGCGGATCAATTCATCGCGTTGGCTGCACGCCAGCACGATTTCAGAACGCTGTGCCACAGAAAAATCCGCCGCCGCTTGCCGTATGAAATCGGGAGCCAGGAAGATTGCCGCGTATTCCAACTCATCGTTCCAATCGGCTGAAAAGTCTAAGCCGTGCGGCGTGATGCTAACTTGCCCAACGGCGGGCGAGCGGCGTTGCACCACGCCATTTTCGTTGCGTCCTTCGATGGTGATCGAGCCTGCGAGCGGCACGAAGACTTCGCAAGCGTGCCGCAGTTGATAATCCAGATGGCCCGGACGCACGCGATAGTGGCCGATCTTCACGCCCGTCCATTCGGTGCTGTGTTTGAATAGCAGCAGGGAATCGGTCGCCGGGCGTTGTTTGGGTTGTGGATTGACGAGCAGTCGTTGCGGGGTAGCCATCGTTTTGCCTTCTCCCTCTGCCTGAGAGAGCTTGCCCTCAGGTCTGATTATTTGGTTGACCGTATGCCGTGATAGGCGACGTTGATGTCCAGCTTGCCCGCCCATTTTTTGGGCACGGGCGTATTTAACGCCCAGTGAATACCATTGATGACCAGTCTTTGAAAAGCCTCAACCTGAAAATCTCCCGGATGCCCCAGCGTCGTGACAAACACCCGCGCGCGTGATTTGTTGTGCCACGTCCAGGCGACCGGGTTGTCAACGGCAGGGCGCGTGTCCGCCCGCTCCGGATTAACCGTCCTCCCCATCAACAACACCGTCGCATCCTTGGGCGGATAATTCGGCAATATCTGATAGAGCCACGACGGCACGTGGAATTGCTGCTCAACGCCGGTCAGGATGGGATGTTGCGCTTGCGCTGTCACCACGCTGACGTCGGTGCTGGACGTGTGGCCGTAGTGGAAATGCTGGCCGCCCCAACCCGGCGGGCCGCCCAGATAATCGGGGGCAAACGTATTCCAAATTTCCGCCGGATGACCCTTGGGATAGTTGAAGGCATGCGTCGTCGTGCGGAACGCCACCAGCGGTTTGCCGGAGTTGAGATACTTTTGGATGTGCGCCAACTGCTCGGGCGGCAAGCGGCGCCAGCGCAAAAAGAAGACGGCGAGGTCGGCGTCTTGCAACGCTTCCAAGCCGGGAATGTTCTCTTCGGCGTTTTCATCCGGCGCGGATTTCAGCACCGTCGCGCGCATACCGTAGCGTTGTTCGAGCGCTTTGGCGAGCAGCGGAAACGTGTCTTCCGAACCGTATTCGTGATCGCCGCTGACAAAGACGACGAGTGGCGGCTTGCGCCATTTCGTCTGCGCGAGGTCGCTTGTTGTGAGCAACATTGCGGCGAACAAAAGGAGGAGGAGGAATTGGCGAGTCATAGCTGTTCGTGAGTGAGTGGGAGTTGGTTCGGATAGCAGACGCCTTACCTTGTGGTGGCGAATTGATTCGCAACTACAAGGTAAGGCGCGCTCTGCGCCGTTATGATTGCGGGCGGAAATAAAGCACTAAGCTGGCACCCGCCACGACGAGCAGGAAGCCCACATAAAGCAGCGGATTGATCGCGCTTTTCGGCGGATGCAGCGCCATCGAGACAAATACATTGATGACCGGCGCACCGCCAAACACCAGCGGCATCACATAGGTCGGCAGGCCGCCATTTTTGAACGCCCAGATAATGGCTGCCGCGCCAAGCGCGCCCAGTGCGCCTGCGGCTGTCGCCATAATCATGCCATTCGTGGTAAAGCCCTGCATCTTCAACTGCCCTTGCGACGCCAGCGCGATGACTGGGACGATCACGCCGATTAGAAAGTAAGCCAAGCCGACGCATAACAACGCGCGCAGCCCGCGAAACTGAGCGTCGCCTAGAGCCATCTGTCCTTGATGCAACATGGCGCCGTAAATGCCCCACGAGAGTGCGGCGGCGAGGGCGAAGACAATCCAAAGCATAGATTTACTTTTCTCCTTACTGGTCATTGATGATCCTGTCTGCTAGCTGACTTGGGTTATTTGTTTGGTGCTGCATTACTGCTTGCAGTGTGTTTCGAATTGGCAAAACAAAAGAGAGTCGCGTGCGTGCGCACATAAAGCTTATCATCGGCAAACGCGGGTGTCGCGTGACAGGGCTCGCCTAGATCATTGACGGCTAAAATCTCCCACGCGCTGCCCGCTTTCACAACGGTCAGCTTGCCTTCTTCGCTCAACGCGAACAGCTTGCCGTCTGCCGCAACGGGCGACGCATAATAATCACCCAGCGCGCCCGTCAGCCTTCCTTGCTTGAGTAATTTGCCCGTTGCTGGATCGAGTGCTGACAAAATGCCGCCTTCTTTCATCAGGTAAAACACGTCCTGATAGAGCAGCGGCGACGGCGCATTCGGTAGCGCCTTTTCATAACGCCAGAGCAAATTGCCGGTCAGGTCGCCGCGCAGGTCGGCTTGCGGATCGAGTTTGAACGCGAGCGCGCCGTTGACCACAGTTTTGCGCTCTTGATAAGCGCGCCAGTCACGTTCGCCCAATGCGCCATCGCGGTCAAGATCGTAATCCGCCCAGGCCCGCGCGATGCGTTGATCGGTCATTTCGGCGCGCGCAATCTTGCCGTCCTGATTGGCGTCGAATTTTTTCAGCGCTTCGGCAAACGGCGGAATCACTTCCTGTTCGCCGGGATCAGCGCCGCCCGCCCAGCCCAGCACGTATAGCCGATCTTTGCCCAGCACCGGCGTAGGTTTGAGTTGCCAAGTCAACCCGCGCACCCACCAAACCTCTTTACCGCTGGCTACGTCATAGGCCGTCAGTTTCAACGAACCGGCGACCAGCACTTGCAACGGCGCTTTGGCGGGCTTGAACAGAATGGGCGTCGCAAAACCGCGCGTCGCTTCGGGCCGTTCGACGCGCCATTTGAGTTTGCCGGTCAGTTTGTCCACGGCAATAAAAAACGAATCCGATTCGGAATCGCAATTCAGCAGCAAGGTGTCATCAGCCAGAATCGGCGACGCGCCCATGCCGAATGGATTGTTGAATGGCCCCAACGGCAAGCGCCATTTCTCTTCGCCATTGGTAGTGAACGCAATCAGGCCGAAGTCGGTGAAGAAGGCGTAAACATTGCGCCCATCGGTCACGACGCTGGGCGAAGCCGGCGAGTTGGATTTGTGCAGCGCCTGCTTGCGCGGTTTCGGCACTTCGCGTTGCCAGAGGATTTTGCCATCCGCACGGTTGAGCGCAATGACATAGAGTTTGCTGGCGTCATACGCCGTGACAAAGATGTGCTCTTTGGTCAACACGGGCGAAGAGTGCCCGGCGGGCAGCGGCGTTTTCCAAACGACGTTTTTTGTCGGGCTGAATTCAACCGGCAGGTCTTTGGCCTCGCCAACGCCTGCACCATTGGGGCCGCGGAATTGCGGCCAGTTTTGTGCTTGGAGCGGGGGCGCAAACAGGCAGACAACGAGTGCCATCTGGCAGATAATGATTGAAAGTGATTTCATCATTGGAGGATTGTCGAACTCTTTGGAGTGCTGCGGCCCGGCGCAGCTTTTCTTTCCCGATTGCAAGGGTTGGAAGGCAGCGCGCGGCCTCGACGAGAGACGCAAGCGTTCGTTAGCGAAAGAAAAGCTGCGCCGGGCCGCAGCACTCCAAACTTATTTGGCAAAACAATAAAGCGTGTCCTGCGTGCGGATGTACAGCTTGTTATCGTCAATCGCGGGCGTCGCAAACACCTCGCTGCCTAAGGCATTGACTGCCACCGTATCCCATTCGCCTTTCGCTGAAACAACCGAAACGGTGCCGTCCTGACTGACCAGCCAGACCTTGCCGTCCGCGCCGACGGGCGAGGCGAAGTATTTGTCAATCGCGCCTTTCAAGCGGCCTTGCTTGATGACATTACCCGTCGCCGGGTCGAACGAAATTAGGATGCCGCTGTCATTCACCATAAACAGCACGCCTTGATAGAGCAGCGTCGAAGGTACTTGCGGCACCGGGCGTTGATATTTCCAGCGAATCGCCGTGCTGGTCATATCGCCCTGGCCGCCCAGTTTGATGGCGAGCAAGCCGTTTTCTGCTGCCATCATCGCGCGGAAGACCTCCCAGTCTTTGGCGTCCAGTTTGGCGTCACGATTGAGATCGAACGCGTCGAAGCCGTAATTCGGGCTAAGCACTTTGCTTATTGGGTCGTCTCCGGCAGTCTCATCGCGTCCGACAAAGCCATCGCCATTCTTGTCGTACTTCTTCAGGCCTTCTTCAAACGAGATAGTCGCGATTTGTTTGCCCGGTTGATTGAGCGGGAAGCCCCAACCGTTGATGTAGGCGTATTCGTTGTCAAAACTCATCACCGATTTCATCTCGCAAGCCAGGCCGCGCACCCACCAGATGCGCTTGCCATCGGCGACCGAATAGGCCGAAAGCTGGAATGATTCGGGAATCAGCAATTGCTTCGGGCCGGTCTTGGGCTGCCACACGGTCGGCGTCGAATAGCCCGAAATGACTTCGGGGCGATCAATCTTCCATTTGGTCTTGCCCGTAGCTTTGTCCACGGCGAGCAAATACGAACCGCCATCCTGATCTACCGGCAAAATCACTTTGTCATCCACCAGCATCGGCGAGGCGCCGTAGCCGTAAAACATGTTGAACGGCCCCAACGGCACGCGCCATTTCTCTTTGCCATTGGCGTCGTAGGCAAGCAGCCCGAAGTCCTGAAAGAAGACATAAACATTTGTGCCGTCAGTGACGGGACTCGCCGAAGCCGGGCCGTTGACGTTTTCGAGCCGCGCTTTGTTGACGCGCGGCACCTCGTGTTGCCAGACGATCTTGCCGGTCGCGCGGTCGAGGGCGATGACCGAAAGCTGGTAATTCGCCTTGGCTTTTTCTTTGTCGCCAATCGGCGTGTGAGCCGTCACAAAGATGCGCGTCGCTGTCAGCACGGGCGACGAATGGCCCGGCGGCAGCGCCGTTTTCCACACGACGTTTTTCTCTTTGCCAAATTCGTTCGGCAGATTGGTCGAAGCCGACAGCCCCGAACCGTTAGGGCCGCGAAAGCGCGACCAGTCATCACTGGCGAACAGGCTGCTTACTGCGCAAGCCAACACAATTGCTGCCGCACAGCTTGTGATGCGATTGTTCATGAAGTTCCTCCGAAAAAAGGCCGGTCAGTTTGCCGCCGCAGACTTTACCTGAGCCGCTATGCGCTGGCAAACTCCGCGCACCATGACGAACTATCAACTTCCCCCGCTGACCAATGGACAATACTCGTTGGCGCAAGCGCGCGTTGATTTATCCGCCGCGCTGCGCTGGGCCGCGCGCTTGGGCTTGAACGAAGGCATCTGCAATCACTTCAGTCTGGTCGCGCCCGGCTGGCCCGATTGCTTTCTGGTCAATCCGCAAGGGCTGCACTGGTCAGAGATCACGCCGAACGATCTGGTGCTGGTGGATGTCGAAGGCGCGATCATCCAGGGCCGCTATAACGTCGAAGCCACCGCCTTTCACATTCACGGGCGCATTCATGCGGGCAAACTCGGGGCGGCCTGTGTGCTGCATACACACATGCCTTACGCGACGGCTTTGGCGATTGCGGATGGCGGGTGCCTGGAATGGGCCAGCCAAAACGCGCTGCGGTTTTATGGCCGCGTGGCGTATGACGAGTGTTACAACGGCTTGGTGCTCGATGGTGAAGAGGGCGACCGCATTTGCGCGCAGCTGGAAAAGGCCGACGTGCTGTTCATGGCGAATCACGGCGTCATCGTGGCGGGCGCCTCGGTCGCGCAGGCCTTCGATGATCTTTACTACCTCGAACGCGCCTGCCGGGTGCAAGTGCTGGCGCAAAGCACGGGCAAGCAACTGCGCCTTGTGCCGGACGACATAGCCGCGTTGACCGGCCAGCAGATCGTCAATGATAAAGTGCAGCCGCACCTGCACCTGGAAGCGTTGAAACGCTTGTTGGATCGGGATGAGCCGGGCTGGCGTGGATAGCTGAGATCGCCGAGTGTTTTGGTTGTTATACCTGTGGCGGTTGACGCAATGGCTTCACTGCATGCCAGCGCCTGCCTCATTCTCCATTCCACATTCTCAATTCTCGTGCAGAGGCGTTCTTTCAAAGGAAATCCGCTGTCAAAGAATTGAGAATGTGGAATGGAGAATGAAGTATTTTGATGTTCAACTTGGCTTGATCAACCGGGCTGGCTCAGGCATCTCAATGCTCCGCTGCAAACGCTTTGATCCTCTCCAACAACGCCTGCCGCGCTTGCGCCGATAACAATTTGCCACCTTGAATCACCGCGTAGATCTGCCGCGTATTCGTGATGTTTTGTAGCGGATCGGCCTCCAGCAAAACCAAATCCGCCTGGTTGCCAACTTCAATGGTGCCGCGTGTGGCGGCTTCGCCAAAGTATTGCGCGGCATTGCGCGTCGCCGTTTGCAAGGCTTCCATTGGCGTCAAACCCGACTGCGTCAGCAACTCCAATTCCTGATGCAAACTGAAACCGGGCAGCACCGCGCCGTCATACGCATCCGTCCCCGCCAGCAACGGCACACCCGCCAAACGCATTGCGCCGATTATCTTGCGCGTCTTGGCGGCAATCTGTTGCCGCAAGGCGAAGCTTTCTGGCGCAGTGATCTTGATGCCTTCGCTGCGACGCTGTTCAAAGCGTGTGCGCGTCTTGAGCGGCAGATAGATTTTGGCGATGGGATCAATGATGTCTTCGGCATTGAGCGGCAACAGACGTTGCGCCCAGATTTGCGTGGGCACGACCCAAACATTGTTTTGCCTCAGCAACGTGAACAGCCCGGCGCATTTGCGCGCGTCGTAAGTTTCCAGCAGTTCGGTTTGCAGCTTGCGTTGCCGCAGTCGCAGTTGCTGGCGGTCGGCGTTGGGCGCTTCGGACTCTTTCTTGATGGCGAGCAATTCGGCGCGCAAGGCGTCTTCCTTGCTTGAACAACTCAGCATAATGCCCGCATCGCCGGGTAAGATTGGTGAACTGTGTTCGATGCTGCGCTGGCCCGAACGCGCGACTTCAAAGGCGCTGACGGCTTCGGGCACGTGGCCCGCGACGGTCAGGCCCAGCGCTTTCGCCTCGGCCAGCACGGCGCGATAACACTCTGGCGAAAGATTGGCCTGCACCTTGATGAAATCCACGCCGAGCGTTTTCAACTCGCGCACTTGCTGGCGCGCTTTCTCAGGCGTGCGCACGGGTTTGTCCACGAAGCCTGGGCCGTCTACGAAAGGGCCGGGCGCGATGATGCGCGGGCCGATGCTCTGGCTGGCGCTGATGGCTTGGCGCAAGTTATGAATGTGCTGCCAATCGCCGCCCATCTCACGGATGCCGGTGACGCCGAAAGCCGTGAGCAAGGGCAGCATCCACTCGCGGCTCAGCGTTTGATCGGGCTGATTGGTCAAATGGATGTGCATGTCCCACAAGCCCGGAATTAGGAACTTGCCGCTGGCGTCAATGATTTCGGCGTTGGGCGGTAGCTTCGTCTTGCCGGTTTTGAAAAGCTTGCTGATGCGCTCGCCTTCGATCAGCACGGTCATGCCGCGTTGGGCGGGCTTGCCGGTAGCGTCAATGACGGTGACGTTGCTGAGCGCCAGCGGGCGCGGGGATTGCGCGGCACACAAAGAGGCAAGCAGGGCTAGGAACAAAACAACAAGGCATTTCTGTTTCATAATTTCAGCGCGAATTGGATAAAGGTGAGTGATGCTTGCAGTAGATCAATTGCATCTTGCCGGTTTGGGCGGGAGTTTGGCAATGAGACAACTGTCAGAAAAGATGAAATTCAGGGCAGTGAGTTTGTATGCGAACAGGCGCTATCCAAAACGCTGTAGCCAATGGCTGATCCTGTGAGGAAGCGTGTGCCGATAGGGCGCAATCAAGGAACAAAAGCATGGAGTTCAAGCTTTAGCTTGTTTGGCGCGTCTTGCGCGCCCAGACAGCCTAAAGGCTGAACTCCATACTTTTGCCATTCAGCGTTTGTCTGAGTTCGCTGGAATTACCAGCCAATCGCACAACCATCCTTGCGCGGATCAGAACCGCCTGCCAACGCGCCCGTCACCGGATCAATCATAATCGCTTGATACCCGCCAAATGCGCCGAAGGCGGTGGTCAGCTTGTGTCCGCGTTTTTCCAGTTCTTTGCGCACATCCGCGCCGATGGCCGATTCCAGCGCGAGGCCGTTCTCGAAGTGGCGGAAGCGCGGCTGTTCGCCCGCCTGCTGCACGTCCATGCCGAACTCGATCATGTTCAGCAGGACTTGCACGTGGCCTTGCGCCTGCATATCGCCGCCCATCACGCCGAAGGTCAGCCAGGGCGCGCTATTCTTAAACACCATACCGGGAATCAGCGTGTGGAAGGGGCGTTTGCCGCCTTCGAGGCGATTGTTCGATTGCGGATTGAACGAGAAGCCCGCGCCACGATTGTGCAACACGATGCCGGTGTCGCCCGCGACCAGGCCGGAACCGAAAGCCGAAAAGATGCTTTGGATGAAGGAGACAGCATTGCGGTCATTGTCCACCACGGTCAGGTAGACGGTGTCTTCACCACCACGCGGGCCGCCGTCGCTGTCGCTGGCGACGTGCGTCAGGTCAATGCGTTTGCGCAAATCGGCGGCGTAATCTTTCGAAAGCAACTGCGCGAGCGGCGCTTGGTAAAACGCCGGATCGGCGATGTGTTTGGCGCGGTCAAGGAAGGCGAGCTTCTTCGCTTCGACCAGGAGGTGCAGATATTCCGCTGTGTTGTGACCGAGCGCTTTCACATCGAAGCCTTCCAGGATGTTGAGCATCTGCAAGGCGGCGAGGCCTTGGTTGTTGGGCGGCAATTCGTAAACGGTGTGGCCGCGATAGGTCGTGCTGATCGGTTCGACCCAGTTGGAAGTGTGATTGGCGAAATCCGCCAGCGTGTGCAGGCCGCCCTGGGCTTGGGCGAACTTGACGATCTTTTCGGCCAGCGCGCCTTTGTACATCACATCGCGGCCTTCTTTGGCGATCAGCTTCAAGGTCGCGGCGAGGTTTTTGTTGGTGAAAAGCTCGCCCGCTTCGAGGGCTTTGCCGTTGGGCAGAAAGGTCGCGGCGAAATCGGCGTTGCCTTTATGTTGCACGCCTTCCTGCCAATCGGTGGCGATGATCTCAGTGACGGGGAAGCCGCGTTCGGCGTATTCAATCGCCGGTTGCAGCACCTGGGCCAGCGTCATCGTGCCGTGGCTTTTGAGCAGCGTCGCCCAGCCATCCACCGCGCCCGGCACGGTGACGGTGTGTATGCCGTGTTGCGGCATGCGTGTGAAGCCGCGTTGTTTCAGCGCGTCAATGCTCAAGGCTTTGGGCGCACGTCCGCTGGCATTGAGTGCCTTCAACTCTTTTTTCTTTGCATCCCAAACCAACGCAAACAGATCGCCGCCAGGACTGACCATCATCGGCTCGACAACACAGAGCACGGCGGCGGCGGCGATGGCGGCGTCAATCGCGTTGCCGCCTTGTTGCAAGATGCGCAAACCGGCGGCAGAGGCGAGCGGCTGGCTCGTTGCGACCATGCCATTGAGGGCGCGCACGACGCTACGAGTGCCGCCTTTGCGCGCGTTGATGCGGTCGCCGACGGCGTTTTGCGAGACGGCGCCAGTGAAGGATGAGGATACGATGAGCATAACAGCAAGAAAGAAACAAGCAGGCTTTTGATAGTTCACAGCACAACTCCTCTGGCGCGTCCGCGTCGCCACTCCGGCTGGTGAATTCACGTGCTGTTCCGGCAAGCGTGTGTTTAGAGTTCCGCCTTTAGGCGGTCGGCGCGCCGCAGGCGCGTCAATTCGGCGCTACGCGCCGCCGACCGCCTAAAGGCGGAACTCCAAACACTTGCGCCTGCAAAATTCTTCCTACCGGAAAACAGCAATCGTAAAAACACTGGCAGGAGCGCGGAGGCAAGCGCACCGGTTGAAATCACATTTGCCACTTCGGCGCATCGTCTTCTTCAAAGTCCGATTCGTGTTCGATGGGCAATTGCTCTTTCAGTTGTTTCAACTCGCCCATCAATTTGGTGATCATTTCCATCACGTCGCGTACATCGCTGCGCATGGCGGCGATGTCGTGGCGCAAGCCGGCGGTCTCGGTGCGCAGCAGGCGGGTTTCTTCGTGCAGCGAGAGCATCCAGCTGCGAATGGGTTTGAGCAAAAGGTTGGTCAGCATAATTCCTCCACAAGGCTATTTGGGTTTGGTTTCGCTGATACAGAAAAGCTGATTCTGGCTGCGCAGAAACAGTTCGCCGTCAACGATGATTGGGGAGGAAATGAAAACCTGATCGGCCAGCGTGTTGGTCGCCAGCACTTCGTACTTTTCGCCCAGTTTCAGGACGATCACATCGCCGTCTTCGCTGGCGAGATAGAGCTTGCCGTTCGCACCAACAGGCGAGGCCTTGAAATTGTAAGGCTTGGGCAAGCGTTGTTGATGATAATACGGCTCGCCTGTTTTGGCATTAAAGGCGCTGAACATACCGTTGTCGGTCAGCGTGTACAGCTTGCCCTCGTGCAACACGGGCGAAGCGGTGTAAGACAAGCCGCGCGTTTGATTCCACAACACCTCTTCGGTGCCGGTCAGGTCTCCGTCTTTGCCTAGCCGGATGGCGAGCAGTTTGGGATTGACGTAACCGCTCATCACATAAACGACACCGTCGTGATAGATCGGTTGTGGGATGACGTTGATGCCTAATCCGCCGCATTCCCAAATCAATTTGCCGTTGGCGAGGTCGTAGCTGCGCACTTTGCGGGTCGCGCTCACGGCGACTTGCTTGCGGCCCGCGTGTTCAAAAATCAACGGCGACGTCCAGTCAGAACCTTCTTCGCGGGCGGTGCGCCAGAGTTCCTTGCCGGTTGTTTTGTCGAGCGCCACCAGGAACGAACCGCCAGCGTCTTTGCCGTCGTGGTCGAACAGCAATACCAGTGTGTTGCCGTCCAGCGCGGGTGCGCCGCCTTCGCCGAATTGCAGGCGCATCTTCATCTGCACGCCGAAATCTTTTTCCCAAATCAGCTTGCCGTTCAGGTCATAGCAATACAGTCCGCGCGAACCGAAAAAGGCCCAGACATTCTTGCCGTCCGTGACCGGGGAGTTCGAGGCGAAGCTGCCATACATCGCGTGATAGCCTTCGTGCGGCGTGGCGGTTTTCGGGCTTTGCTGCCAGAGCACTTTGCCGGTTTTGCGGTCGAGCGCCATGACGATCAGCTTGTGCTCAACGCCCGCGCCAACACCACCGCCACCAGGTCGTCCACCACCGGGAGGCGGGCCGCTGGGGCCCGGATTGGGTGGCGTGGTTGTGGGTGTTGCCGCATTGGTGGGGATTGCCGTGGTCAAAAAGATTTTGTCGCCCCAGATGACCGGCGTCGAATGGCCGCGTCCCGGAATGGCGGCTTTCCATTTGATGTTCTGCTTGTCGCTCCATTGCGTAGGGGCGTCGGTCGCTGCCATGCCATTAAAGAAGGGGCCGCGCCATTGCGCCCAATGAGCCTGGGCGTTGTCGGCGGGCACGGTTTGGCGCGGCTTGTTTTGTTGAGCAAAAAGCGGGATAGCGACGAGCGCACTAAGCGCCAGTAAAGCCGCGAACGCGGGATGTCGTTTGCGAATCATCGAGTGGTCTCCGAAAAAAATGGGGTGAAATCAAAGTACGCTGCAAGCCGCGTTTTAGCCAGCGCGCCGTAAGGCTCGAAGGCAACGCCAGGCGCACCAGCCAAACGCCAGCGCCAGTATGGGGAAGGCGACGGCTCCAATAAACGCGCCTTGCCCGCCCGCCCGTGTCGCGGTCAGTCCGCGCGTCACATACAGCAAACGCGCCGTGTAAAAGATAAAGAAGGCGCTCACCAGCCCAAGCACGAATGCTCCCAGGCCAAAGATAGCCGCCCGCGCCGGATTTGAGTTTGTCGCCATAGATTCACCTTCAAACCTTCAGCGGCTGGCGCGCTCTTTTTCGAGTTGTTCGTGGTAACTCTTTTCATATCCGGCAATGTATTTCTGATAGCCCGCCGGATCAATGAATGGGTTGGTGGCAGGGTTGCCTTCCAACAGTTTGACCTTGGCTTCCAGATTGAAAAACGGCGCGTGCGGCCCCAGGAAGACCTCGCACGGCAAAGCTTTCAACGTCTGGAACGATTTGGCATACGCTTCGGCAATGTTCGGCCAGGCCGGGAAATTGACCAGATGCACGCCGTCGTTGATGGACATGCTGCCAACGAAGACCACGTTGTATTGCTTGCCGCCTTCTTCCACCGTCGTCGTCCAGGTCGTGTTACCTTCGGTATGGCCGGGTGTCAGATGTGCGGTCAACGCGAGCTTGCCCAGCCGCGCCACTTCGCCGTCTTTGAGCACCTTGTCCACTTTCACCGGCTTGTAATCACCAAGCGGGAAGAAGCCTTTCTTGCCGCCGCTTTCCAGCACCAGCGCATCGGCAGCGGTTGCGTATACCTGCGCGCCGGTCGCCGCTTTCATATCCGCATGCCCGGCGACGTGATCGAAATGGGCGTGGCTGGACAGGATGATCTTGATGTCTTTGAGCTTGAAGCCGAGCGCTTCGATGTTGGCGCGCACGATGGGCGCGGATTCTTGCAGCGCCGTGTCAATCAGGATGTGCCCCTGCGGCGTCGTCAACAGGTAACAGGCCAACTGGCTCGTGCCGACATAATGGATGTTGCCGATGATGCGAAACGGTTTGAAGGGTTTGTTCCAGGCTTCGATGGGGAAGCTTTGCTGCGCGGCAAGCCTGTGCTGCGCGCCCAGGCAAAGAAACATAAGGCAGAATGTTCTTAGCCAGTGGGTAGCTTTAGGGATAGTCATGGTTGATTCAAGTTATCTGTGTCAGTTGAGCCAAAGAGGCAGTACCGCGCGCGTCAGCAAGCGGAGCCTCCACGAGTCTGTCAGTGCGTCTGCTTAGACGCGCCGCTTGCTGGCGCGCGCGGTACCGTCCCGGCGATTGCACAACCACAATCGCAGTTCCGGCTAAAACGAAAGTCGCAACCCAAATTGAAGCTGTCGCGCCGACGTCACCGTCGAACGGATCAGCCCAAACGACGAAATTGTTGCGGGCTGTCCGGCGGAATCGGGGCGCGGGTCATTGTTCGCCAACGGTGTGCCGGCGAAAGCCTGCACGACCGGCGTGCCGAAATTGGCGCGGTTGAATAGATTGAATGCCTCGAAGCGGAATTGCAGCGACGTGCGTTCGCCCAGTTTGGGCAGCCGCGTCTTTTTGACCGTCGCTAAATCAAAGCTCCGCAGGTTCGGCCCGATGAAGGCATTGCGCCCGGTGTTGCCGAGCGTGCCCGACGCTTGCAACACGAACGCTTTCGGATCGAACCATTGATCGGGGCGGCCCAGCACGGCGCTCTCGTAGGTGTAACCCGCTGCCAGACTCGGACGGTCGCGGCCCAGCAGCGGCGAGTTCGACGGGTTCCACTTCGATTGCGAGCGGTTGTTTTGCACGAAGACCGTCAGCGGATTGCCGCTGCGCAAGTTGCCGATACCGATGATTGACCAGCCATCCAGCAACACACCCGCCGCGCCTTTCAAGCCTTTGGCAAAAGGCAATTCCCAACTGAAATTGCTGACCCAGTTGTGCGCCGCGTGGAAGTCCGAGAGACCCTTGTTGTAATTGGTGCCCGGCGGTTCGGGCAGCGCCGAGACCGTCGCGTTGGTCGCATCCGAAAAGAAGGTCGAAGCCTGCGTCGTGTCGAGCGAGTGCGCGAAGGTATAAGACGATTGAAAATCCACGCTCTTGCTGAAGCGCTTGCGCACCTCGAAGATCAGCGCGTTGTACCAGGAATTGCCATCGCTCTTTTTCAGTTCGATCACGCCGTTGTAATTGGGATTCACGCGCGGCGCATTGTTCGGATAGAACCACGTGCCATCGGCCTGCTTGACCGGCACGCCGATATTGAAATCGGTGTTGCGCAACAGGTGAATGCCGCGCGCGCCCGCATAGCCGACCGTGACCACCGTGTCGAAAGGCAGTTGCTGTTGCACGTTCAGATTGTAGACGTTCAGGTACGGGTTCTTGACATCGTATTCAATCGGGCGAATCGCGGGCACCACACCAGGGCGGTTGAACGGCGGATTCGGAAAGGTCGGATTGGGCAGCACCGGGCGCGGCGTCGCGGGCGGATTGGTCACGGTCACGATCAGGTTCTGGTGGTTGTTCGTGTTGAAATAGATGCCGTACCCGCCGCGCACCGCCGTCTTGCCGTTGCCGAATACGTCGTAGGCAAAGCCCAGGCGCGGCGAGAGATTTTTGTACGAAGGGTTTTGATAGAGCGGCCCGATGGTCAGCGCGCTGTCGGTGTAAAGATTGCGTATGAACACATCGCGGCGATCCTGCGGCACGGTCTCGAATTCGTAGCGCAAGCCCAGATTCAAGGCGAGCCGCCGCGTCACTTTGAAATTGTCCTGCGCGAACATGCCGACGGTCGTGATGCGCCAGTAACGGTCGAACTGCGCTTCAGGCGTTAAGCCAACAAAGTTGCTCGGCACGTTGCGCAGGAACGAACTGACATCGGGGAAGGTGTAAATGCCCAGCGAGAACGTAGGGTTGAGCATATTGATCTGAAAACGTTCGACCAGCGCGCCGAAGCTCAGGTTGTGTTTGCCACGCGTGTGCGCCAGCTTTTCGCTGAAGCTAAACACGTTTTGCGCCAGCCGGAAATTGGCAGTGCTTTGCGGGCCGAAGCGTTGCATGCCGCCGATGTCAATATCGCCGACCGTGGCGCGCCCCGTGATGAACGGCGGCAAGTTCACGTCGGCGCGCACATTCTGCCCGATGCGCGTGCGGCTGAAACCGAAGCGCGCCGTGTTCACCGTGTTCGCATTCGCCAGCCAGGTGTGTTCGATGGTCGTGAATTGGTTGCGCGACAAAAAGGTGCGCGGGAATTGCGGATAATCGGTTGGCAAAAAGTTGTCGCCGTCATCAAAGGTATGGCGCGCGAAAATCTGATGGTGCTCATTCAAGCTGTGATCTACGCGCGTCTGAAAGAAGTCTTCATCCAGCCGTTGATTGAAGCCGAAAAAGTATTGCGCCAGGCCGCCGCCGATGCTCGCGCCGTTGGGCAGCGGGATCGCATCAAGATAGGGTTTGATCACCGGGCTGACCGTGACATTGCCGCTGGGCAGGATGCCTTGCCGCGCGTTCAGGTCGGGCACGAACGAGAGAATCGAGCGGCCCAGCCGTTCGCGTAGGGCTTCGTAATTGCCAAAGAAGAAGGTGCGGTCTTTGACGATAGGGCCGCCGATGGCCCCACCGAACTGATTGCGTTTGAATTCGGGTTTGCCCAACGGTTGCCGGTCAAAGAAATTGCGCGCGTCCAGATTGTCGTTGCGCAGGTAATGATAGAGCGCGCCGTGCAATTCGTTCGCGCCAGACTTGCTCAAGGCATTGATCTGGCCGCCGAAGTTGCGCCCGAATTCGGCGGAATATGAATTCGATTCGACGCGGAATTCGCGGATGGATTCGGTGCCCAGGGCCGTACCCGCCGCGCTGCCCGCCGGGCCGCTGGTGGCGTCGTTGAGCAAGGTGCCGTCCAGCAAATACACGTTTGAGCGAATGTCCTGGCCGTTGATGGTAATGCCCGACCCGTGCGCTACGACCGAGCCGCCATCACGTTGCGGAAAGGACACCACGCCCGGTTGCAGCAAGGCCAGGTCGGTAAAGTTGCGGCCATTCAACGGCAACTCGCGGATGGCGCGTTCGCCGACCAGAAAGCTCAACTCTTGCGTTTGCGTGTTGACCAGCGGCGCGGCATCGGTGACTTCGACGGTGGTTGTACTAGCGGCGACTTGTAGGCTGAGATTGACCTCGGCAGTTTCGCCAATGGTCAGCCTGAGCTTTTTGGTTTCGGTTTTGAAGCCGGATTGTTCGACCAGAATTTCAAAACTGCCGACGCGCAGTTCCGGGAACGAATAGCGCCCGGCGCGGTCGGTCGTCGTTGTGCGCGTCAGATTGGTTTCCAAATTGCGCGCGCTGACTTTCGCGCCGACGATGACCGCGCCCGCTTGATCTTGAACGATGCCGGTGATCGTGCCAGCGGTTTGTGCGGCCAAACTAACTGAAAAACAACACATCAGACCGGCGACCAAAAATGCTTTCGACATAACTACTTTGTCCAACTCAGGGTTAATGCAAGATGTTGCGGAGATACGGCACCAGGTTGTCACGAGTCTAGGGTATGCACTGCAAAAATGAAAACGGATTGAAGGCATGCAATGTGGTTCGCTGCCACGGCACGCTACAAAGCGAAAGACGGGGCCAAGGGCTTGGCGGTTTCCTTTGTTTCAGCGGCTGGTGCAGGGTTTTTCGGGTCAGCGCGGGCAAGCTGCTGGCCGCCAGAGCTTAGGTTTGAGTGCGCTTTGCCAGCTTTTCGGGATACACCCAATGCAAAAGCGGCGCGGCCATCAGGGTTGTCACGAGCGCCATCAAGACCATGATGGAAAACAGCGTGGGCGAGATGATGCCCAAATCAAGCCCGATGTTGAGAATAACCAATTCGACCATGCCGCGTGTATTGAGCAAGACCCCGACAGCGGTGGCTTCGCGCCAGGACAAGCCGGTGAACCGCGCGGCGAGCGTCGAACCGCCTAATTTGCCCGCGATAGCTGTGCCGATAATGAGGGCACAGCTGAGCCAGCGTCCGCCTGTGATCAAAAAGATGCTCGAACGCAGACCGGTCAACGCGAAGTAAAGCGGCAACAGCAACACCACAATTAGCGCTTCAATGCGCAGCCACAACGCTTGCGACAAATCGCTTTGCCGAGGCATCACCAGGCCCGCCAGAAACGCGCCGAATAAAGCGTGGATGCCCAAGGCTTCAGTGATCCAGCCCGAAGCCAGCACCGTCAACAAGATCAGCGCCAGCATCTCGTGCGATAGCTCTTGCCGCCGCGCATAACGCGGAACGAGTTTTTGCAAGGCTGGTTTGACCACGACAAACATCAACACGACGTATCCGCCCAACACCAAGAACACAGGCCAAAGCGGCTGTGACTGGTCTGACGCGCGCACCAAGACCACGATGCCCGCCAACATGCCCCACGCGGTGGCATCGTTGATGGCCGCACAGGTAATGGCGAGCGCGCCGACCTTTGTGCGCAACAGGTCGCGCTCGGCCAGAATGCGGGCCAGCACGGGAAAGGCCGTAATGCTGATGGCCGTGCCGATGAAGAGCACAAAAGCGGTAAGATTGACGTGCGGATCAGCAAAGCGCGGGTACAGGTAACCGGCGAGCAGGCAACCCAAAACAAAGGGAACCACGATGCTGGCTTGGCTGGTGACGACTGCCACGCGTCCCAATTCACGCACCTGTTTCAAATCCAGCTCCAAACCGATCAGGAACATGAACAGTAACAGGCCTAGCTGGCTCAGTGCGCTCAAGGCAGGCAGACTGGCGGCGGGAAACAGCGCGGCGGATAGATTCGGCGCGGCCCAACCCAGCAGCGAAGGCCCCAGCAAAATGCCCGCCAACATTTCACCGATAACGCGCGGCTGATGTAGCTTGCGAAACAGCCAGCCGAGCAAGCGCGCCGCGCTGAGGATGATGGCAATCTGGGCGAGCAGCAGCTTGAAACTGAACATCGGGGCGTAGGCTTTTAAGGAGTGGGTTTGGATCAGTACCGCGACCGATAGGGAGCGTGGTCTGCATCGCTGCAAACCGGGCAATCGCGCTCCCTACCAGTCGCGATACTGACAAAGATCAATCTCCCGCTTGTTGATGCGCCTTGGCGCGGTCGTCGAAATACTGGTACTTGGCCGAAAGCACTTCAGCGGATTCCGCAGCACGTCCGTTATTGTCAGCTTGCTCAGCTTGCGCAAGCTGCTCCCACAGTGTGGGCGGAATCTCGGCGAAATCGGCCATCGGGCCATAAACGGCATCCACGCCTTCCTTGAAGACATCGCCAATCAGCAGGCTGATGACGTTGACGCGCTCGTTCGGATACTTCTTGAGAAATTGCGAGAAGCTGAAGCCTTCGTTGTAAAAGGCATAAACGAGTTTGCGCATGGACTCAATGCCTTTGTCCAACTTGGCTTGGAATTGACCCAAGCGCGCCGCCGAGAAATCATCGTGTTTGAAGGCGTCGTGAATCGCATCCGCCGCCAACTCCGCCATCTTCAGCGCGAGCAGCACGCCGGACGAATAGATTGGGTCGAGGAAGCCATAAGCATCGCCGATCAGGATGAAACCATCACCGGCGTTGTGTTTTGAGCGATAGGAGTAATCGAGGATCGAATAGATTTTGTCTACGCGCTCAGCCCCTGCGACGCGGCGGCGACAGGGTTCGCACTTCTCGACTTCCTCGTAAAAGATTTTCGCCAAATCCTGACCGCGCCCTTTCACCAGATATTCGGGGTCGGCGACAACGCCGACGCTGGTGATGTCGTTTTCGAGCGGGATATACCAGAACCAGCCGTTGCTGCCGAGTTCAGTGCGCAGTACCAGCGTCGCGCCGCCGTTGAGATCGGGTTCGCGGTGCGCGCCTTTGAAATATGAATAGAGCACAGCCTTTTTGAGTTTCGGGTCGCGTTGCCGCCAGCGGAATTTGTTCGAGAGCATAGCCTGCTGGCCCGTCGCGTCAATCACGACTTTGGCGTGGAATTGTTGCGGCTGGCCGTCGAGCAGCACTTCAACCCCGACGGCGCGCTCGCCATCGAAGAGCACTTGTTTGACGGGCGTTTGTTGATGTACGACCGCGCTCTGTTCCGCCGCGTGTTCGATCAGCATTTGATCGAAGACCGCACGCGTCACTTGCCAGGTCACGGCGCTTTCGTGGTGGTTGGCTTCAAAGAAATAGAACGGGCGCGATTCCTTGCCCGCCGGGTTGGCGAAGGCCACGCTGTATTTGTGCACGAACGGGCTGGCTTTGAGTTTGTCCAACAAGCCCATGCGCTGAAACGTCCAAAACGTGTCGGTCATCAGCGATTCACCGATGTGATGGCGTGGGAATTGTTCTTTCTCGAAAAGCACGACCGAGCGGCCTTCGCGGGCGAGAATGCTGGCGACGGTGCTGCCCGCCGGGCCGCCGCCCATTACGATTACGTCATAGGTTTTGGTGTTCATAGTTGGATTCGGTCTCGGTAGTAAAAAAAAACAGGCAATCAAAACATCGTATTGTCATTAGCGGACGTGGCGGGGATTACCTGCAACACGTCCCAGTGTTCGACAATCTTGCCGTTTGCGTCGAGGCGGAAAATATCAATGCCTGCCCAGTCCTGATCGCCCGGCCATTTCTGGAAACAATGTAAGACAACGTAGTCGCCTTCGGCCAGCACCCGCTTAAAATAGACGCGCTTGCCCGGATACTCTGCCGCCATCCGCGTAAAGTAAGCGATAAACGCTTCCTTCCCATCCGCTACTGCAGGGTTGTGCTGGAGGTAAACTTCTCCGGTGTATTGCTCGATGGCTTCAGCGGGCTTGCACTGATTGAACATCAAATCATAGAAAGCCATCACGGTTTGTTTGTTTTGTTCGAGCCGGTCGGACATTTGAAGTGCTCCTTCTGCCAAAAGTTTTTGCGTCTCGCGGTCGCTGCGTGCCCGGCGCGCTGGCGACTTACTCGCACGCAGCATTTCATACGGCCTTGCCATTACAGAAACCTTCCCGAACAACCCAATGAAGGTGCTTACGCGTACCGCACCGCCTTCAACTCCGGCTCAAAAAACTCCGGCAGCAAATGGTCAATCTGCTGCAAACCCACGCGGGTGAGTTCAATCCTCTCGTGTTGGCCGTTATGACGTTGCAACATATTCTGCCGGCTCAGTTGCTCATACACGGGTTGAAATTCCTGCCAGACATCCACATTGAATTTGCTACGGAAATAGCTTGTGTCGAGCGCCCCGGTTTTGAGCAGCAGGATCATCTCCCGAATCAGTTTCTGCTTCGGCGTCAGCCGCAAGGCGCGCCACAAAGGCAATTCGCCGTTTTCCAAGCCGCGCAAATAATCTTCATACCGCGGCGCGTTCTGAAAGTGCACGCCGTCGAAATGTGAGAACGACGAAACGCCCAGGCCGATCATATCGCCGCCGTGCCAGAGGTTGTCGGTGTAAATAAAGCGCGTCGGCTTTTTCGTGGTCGCCAATGTATACGCGCTCGCCGCGCGGTAGCCCCGCGCTTGAAATTGCTCGAAGGCATAATCAATCCAACGCCGTTTGGTCGGCCAATCGGCAATCGGTGAATCAAGACCCTTCTCGATCATGTCTTTTGAGATGACGGTGTTGTAGGGCAGTTCCATCTGATAGATCGTGACCGAATCGGGTTCCAGTTCCAGCGCGCGCCGCACGGTTTCGTGCCAGAGCGCCTCCGATTCGCCCATCATCCCGGCGATCAGGTCAATGTTGATTTGCGGGAAGTCCACTGTGCGCGCCCATTCATACGCTTGATAAACTTCGGCGGAAAGATGCGCGCGGCCATTGGCGGCCAGGATGTCGTCATTGAAATGCTCTACGCCGAGGCTCAAGCGCGTGACGCCGATTGCTTTCAGCGTTTCCAGCTTCGCTTTGCGCAAGGTGCCGGGTTCGCATTCAAACGTGACTTCTTCGGCTTGCGCCCAACTGACGTGGCGATTGAGGCCTTCGACCAAGTAGTGCAATTGACGTTCGCTCAGGTAAGACGGCGTGCCGCCGCCGAAATAGGCGAGGCGCAAGGGCCGCCCCTGCAACGCGGGCATGCGACTGTAAATCTCGTTCTCTTTGATGACGGCATTGAGATACGCCTCAATCTCAGTGGCGTTTTTATCGGTGTAGACTTTGAAGTAGCAAAACTTGCAACGCTTGCGGCAAAACGGAATGTGCAGGTACAGACCGAGCGGCTGATCGGGGCGCGCGGGTTGTTCCAGCGCCGCCAGCGCGTCGGGAATGTTTTCCGGTTTCCACTGCGAAAACGGCGGATAGTTGGAGACAAAGTAATTGCCGACTTCGGTTTTGTTCTGCGAGGTCTCTAGCTGCATGTACATCCTCGGCGCCACGCTAGGCGCGTGCCTGACTCCCGAATGTTCCGGGTAACGTGATTGAATTTGTGCTCGCGTGATGGAATGCGGCGGATTGTAGATGCTTGCGCGCGCATTGCCAACTCCCCCGCGCCGCCTCACTCGGCGATCCGCTTAAACCGCCGCGCTTTGAATTCATAACGCGGCAGGCTGAGCGCTGCGGCTTGCTCGACATTGACGCGGATGTTGAGTTGCGTCCGAAAGGCCGTGCGAATGGCGCGTTCGACTTCGGCAAAGGCCAACGCGCCAGTCGTCTCGACCTTCAGCAAAAGATCATCCATCTCTTCAACGCGGCGGATCTCGACTTCGTATTCGACGACGGACGGCAGCGCCTTGAGCAAGTTATCAATCGCCGCTGGATAAACATTGACGCCGCGCACGCTCAGCATGTCGTCCGCGCGCCCCAGCACGCCGCCTTTGATGCGCGCCAGTGTTCGTCCACACGCGCATGGTTCGGTCGTCAGTTCCACCAAATCGCCAGTGCGATAGCGCAGCACCGGCATGCCGGGCCGACTCAAGGTCGTGATCACCAATTCGCCGCGCACGCCTTCCGCCACCGGCTCGGCGGTTTGCGGATCAATCACCTCAAAGATGAATTCCAGTTCGTTGAGGTGCATCGCGCCATCTTCCGCCTGACAATCAAAGGCCCACGCGCCGACTTCGGTCGCGCCCGCGTGATCGAAGCAAGGCGCGCCCCAGGCCGCTTCAATACGCCGTTTGACGTTGGGCACGCTCGCGCCGGGTTCGCCCGCGTGGATCGTCAGGCGTATGTCGCTGGCGTGCAGGTCAATGCCCACACGCGCCGCGACTTCGGCCAGATGCAAAGCATAGGTTGGCGTGCAAACCAGCACGGTGCAGCGGTTCTCGATGATCGCGCGCAGCCGTTGTTCCGAACCCATCCCGCCGCCAGACAGCGCCAGCGCACCGACGTAACGCGCACCATCAATGCCCGTCCAGTGGCTGATGTAGGGGCCAAACGAAAAGGCGAAAAAGACCAGGTCGGATTCGTTGACGCCCGCACCGCGATAGACCTCGGCCCAGCAGCGCAGAAAGCTTTCCCAATCGGCTGCCGTATCGAGCCATTTCAACGAGCGCCCGGTGGTGCCAGAGGTTTGGTGCAGATAGCGATACTCACTCAACGGATAGGTGAGCAGGCGACCGTAAGGCGGATGGGCGAGTTGTTCTTCGGCTAATTCGTTTTTGGTGGTGAAGGGGAGACGGGCCAGCCCGGCGGCATTTGTCACGGTAGCCAGCGGCAAGCCGGCAGCTTGGAACTTGTGCGCGTAAAACTGATTGGTGACCAACTCGCGCAATAAAACACGCAGCCGCTCGTCTTGCCAGGCGCGCAAGCGTGTCCGACTGGCGGCTTGTAATGCGCGCGCCTCCGCAACTGATTGCATCATTTTCCTGCTTCTCCCGCTTCTGACTATGCAGTCTGATTTCGGTCTTTGGCTCTGTGCGGAACTGCCGCCCGTGGCAGTCTGTTTCCAGTTGATCCGCGCACCGCGAAACTTTAGCTCACATTGCAATTTTCGCAAGTGCTGTGGGATAGTACGCCGCATTTGCGGGGCTGGTTTCGCTTCAAATTACATCGCATTATCAATCGCCTATGAAACAACTGTTGCTGTCTGGCGCGGTTGCCGCGCTTTATCTATTGCATCAAGACACTTGGTTCTGGCGCACGGCGCAGCCTTTCGTGTTCGGTTTCCTGCCCATCGGCATCTTCTATCACGTCTGCTACACGCTGGCAGTGGCCGTTTTGATGGTGGTCTTGGTGCGTTATGCCTGGCCGGCGCAACTCGAACAAGATCACGATTGAACCGGTCTACAACGCCGGTCTGCAACGCCGGTCTGCAATGATTGATGCTACCAACGTAGAAGGAGTGAGCGCGTTTTGATTCCTGCGATCTTTGTTTTCGTCTATCTCGCCGTCGTCATCTATATCGGCATTTTCGCCTTTCGCCACGCGGGCAAAGAGGGAGCGGAAGGCTTCTTTTTGGCTAACCGCTCGCTGGGCGTTTTCGTGTTCTTGCTGTCGCTGTTCGGCACGAATATGACCGCGTTCTCAATCCTTGGCGCGTCGAGCCATGCCTTTAACAACGGCATTGTGACCTACGGGCTGATGGCTTCGTCGTCGGCATTGATTGTGCCGCTGTCTTTGTTTCTGATCGGCACGCGCGTCTGGGCGCTGGGCAAACGGCACGGCTTCATCACGCCGGTGCAAATGTTCCGCGACCGTTGGGAATGCGGCCACATCGGCACGGTGATTTTCGTCGTGCAAGCGGCGATGCTGGTGCCTTACATCATCATCGGCGTGATGGGCGGCGGCACTACGCTGAACGCCATCAGCGGCGGGCGCGTGCCGTTCTGGTTCGGCGGCGCGCTCGTGGCCCTGGTCGTGATGTCGTATGTTTTTTTTGGCGGCATGCGCGGCACGGCTTGGGTCAATACCTTTCAGACGCTGCTGTTTCTCTGCTTCGGTATCACGGCCCTGATCGTCATTGCCAAGGGCCTCGGCGGTTTTGGTGCGGCGATTGATGCGTTGAATGCGTCGCCAGCGACCGCCACGTTGCTGACGCGCGAAAAAGTCTCGCCGCTGTATTTTTTCAGCTACACGTTCATTCCGCTGTCTTCGATCAACTTTCCGCACATCATCATCTTTTGCCTGACGGCGCAGCGTGTGCAGCATTTCAAAAAGACGGTCATTCTGTACCCGCTCTGCATGCTCGCCATCTGGTTGCCGTCGGTCTATCTGGGCGTGCTGGCCAATCGCGCGGTCGAGGTGCCCGCCATTCAGGCCAAGCTGGCAGCGCGCCAAACGCTGGCGACGCAAGCGCAGACGTTGACGCCGGAACAGAAAACGCAGTTGCGCGCGCAAGCCGCCAGCGATGACGTGATCATCCGCTTGCTCGAATTTTATGCGCCGCTCTGGCTCGCCGGCTTGCTGGGCGCGGGGATTATGGCGGCGGTGATGGCGAGCGATTCGCAGATTCTGGCGCTCTCGACAATGTTTGCCGAAGACCTCTTCGCCTTTTACGGCGGGCGGCGGCGCTTCGGCGAGCAGGCCGAAGTGCTGACCGGACGCATTTTCGTCATTGTGCTGACGCTAATTGCGTATGCGATTGCGCTGACCTCGCCGCAATCCATTTTTGATCTGGCGGTGCAATACGCGTTTTCAGGCTATTCCGCCCTGATGCCGTTGATGATCGCGGCGCTGTTTTGGAAAGGCAGCACGAAGTGGGGCGCGCTCGCTTCGACGCTCTGGACGGCGGCGAGCGTGCTGGCCGTGGCGGCATTTCAATCAGTCGTGACGGCGCCGGGCGTGGTCTGGAAGCTGGGCAGCGTTGAAGTGTTGACGCGCACGCCCGCCGGCACAGCCGTTTTCGGCTTGCTGCCGGTCGTGCCGATGGTGCTGATCTCGGCGCTGTTGATGATCGTTGTGTCGTGGGCAACTAAGAAACCCGGCGCGACGACACTGGAGCGCTATTTCAGTGTTTGAACGACGAGCCTGCTTGGCTCGTAGCAACGGACGGTTGACAGGTTCGCGCGTCCGCCGTTTGCGATGGCTCAATCGAGCTACCTGAGCTTGGCACCCTCACTTGTTCATGGGCGCGTTCGGAGCAAGTGTTTAGAGTTCAAGCTTTAGCTTGTTTGTGCGCGTATCTGGGGCCAAGACAAGCTAAAGCTTGAACTCTAAACACCCGCTCGTCAGTATTCTTTTCTGCCTGTGCTCCAAACTTGGTTGCTCTGATTTAGCTTACTCCCTCTCTCCTCCGCAAAACGGGCAATCCTAATTTCTCCTGTAAAAAATCTGGCCGCAGTGATTGGCGTGGCTCGCTCTGGCGTGGGTGCTATAATCCGCGCCGTCCCTGGCTGCGCCGAATTAAAGGAATTATTGATGGCTACCGCACCGACTCAAGTAACTCAATTGCTGCGCGATTGGCGCAACGGCGATCAGGCCGCCTTTGAACGGCTGTTGCCGCTGGTCTATGACGAACTGCGCCGCCTGGCGGGCCATTACCTGCGGGGCGAGCGGCGCGGCCACACCTTGCAAAGCGCGGCGTTGGTGCACGAAGCCTATTTGCAATTGTTGGGGCAGGAAATTGACTGGCAGGGCCGGGCGCATTTTCTGGGTGTCGCCGCGCAGGCGATGCGCCGCGTCCTGGTGGATTACGCGCGTTCGCGCAACTATCAAAAACGCGGCGGGCAAGCGGTGCACGTCGAGATCGAAGCCGCCGCCACCGTCGCATTGACGCAAGCGGGCGAATTGGTCGCGCTGGATGATGCCTTGCAAGGGTTGGAAAAGCTCGACCCACGCAAAAGCCGCGTCGTCGAGTTGCGCTACTTTGGTGGGTTGAGCGTCGAAGAAACCGCCGAAGTGCTCGGCATCTCGGTGCCGACCGTGGTGCGTGATTGGAATACGGCCAAAGCCTGGTTGCGCCGCGAAATGAGTCGAGGGGCCAGTGATGACGCCTGAACGCCGCCAACAGTTAGACAGCTTGTGCGCGGCCGCGTTGGAAAAACCGGCGGCAGAGCGCATGGCTTTCTTACAAGCGGCTTGTGCGGGCGATCAGGTCTTGCTGGATGAGTTGAACCAGCGGCTCGCCGCGCAATTGCGCACGGCTGAATTGCCAGAAGCGCCGATGGTGCCACTCACGGCGGAGTTGCTGGAACAAGGCACCGGCGAATTATTGCGCGGGCGCAGGCTGGGCCGTTATGAATTGCAAAGCCTGCTCGGCCACGGCGGCATGGGCACGGTCTTTCAGGCGCAAGACACGCAATTGGGACGGGCTGTCGCGCTCAAGATTTTGCCGCGCCGCTTTACCAGCGACGCCGAACGCGTGCGCCGCTTTCGCCAGGAAGCCCGCGCCATCTCAGCATTGAATCATCCCAACATTCTGACCATTCACGAAATCGGCGCCGCGTCTCTGATCGAAAAGGGGGCCACAGGCGAGGTGCATTATCTGGCGACCGAGTTGGTCGAAGGACGCACGTTACGGGCACGGCTGCGTGACGGGGGCTTGACGTTGGGCGAGGCGCTGGACATCGCGATGCAAACGGCGGGGGCGCTGGCGGCGGCACATCAGGCGGGCATCATTCATCGCGACATCAAACCCGAAAACCTCATGGTGCGTCCGGATGGTCTGGTGAAAGTCCTCGATTTCGGTTTGGCCAAACTCACGGGCGAACAGCCCAAAACAGCCACGGCGGCGGCTTCTTATTCGACGGTGCACACCAATCCGGGCCAGGTGCTGGGCACGATCAGCTATATGTCGCCCGAGCAGGCGCGCGGGTTGGAAGTAGACGCGCGCAGCGATCTGTTCAGCCTGGGCGTCGTGCTTTATGAGATGCTCGCGGGCCGCGCGCCCTTTGCGGGCGCAACGACGGGCGATATGCTGGTTTCAATTCTCGACCGTGAACCGCCGCCGCTCACGCGCGTGTGGCCGTCCGTGCCCGCCGCTTTGCAAGACATCGTCAAGCGCGCCTTGGCCAAAGACCCGCGCGCGCGTTATGCGCACGCCGCCGCGCTGCAAGACGAGTTGAGAGAATTGAAACAGGAACTCGAACTGGCGGCGCGGCTAAAGCGGGAAGGCAAGACGCCCACGGGGGACGCGGTTTCGTTGAGCATGCGCGTGGGGCAGGCTACGGAAGGTGCGGAGGGGGAAGCTCGGCAAGCCGCGCCGTTGACCACGCAGGTCGCCGCGCATCCGACCGCCAAATCGCGCCGTCTGCTGACGCGCTTGTTCCAGCCCGGCCAACGGATGTTTGTCGCTGTGGCGCTGTTGGTTCTGGTAATTCTGGCCGCTGTCGCGCTCAGCCGCCGTTGGTGGGCGACGCCAGCCGAAGCGGGCACTGCCATTGCGGTGTTGCCTTTTGTGAATGAGAGCGGCGATGCGCAACTGGACTATCTTTCGGATGGCATCACCGAAAGTCTGATGCAGAGTTTGCAGCAAGTCCCCGGCTTGCGCGTGATGGCGCGCGGCACCGTCTTTACTTACAAAGGCCGCGAAGTTGACCCGCGCCAGGTTGGGCAGGCCTTGCCGGTGCGCTCCGTCATCACCGGGCGCATGAAGCGCTTGGGCGAACAACTCATCATCAACGTCGAACTCGCCGATGCCCGCGACGGCACACGATTGTGGAGCGTCCGTTACCAACGCCCGTTGACTGATTTGGTGGCGCTGCAAACCGAATTGGCGCGCACGCTTTCGCAGCGGCTCGCGCCGCCCCGCGCGGCTGAACAACCACAGGGCAGCCGTCATTACAGCTACACGGCCAACGCCGAAGCCTACCAACTCTATTTGCAGGGCCGCCATGCCTACAACAAATACACCTACGAAGAAGGGTTGAAGGCGCTGGAGTATTACCGGCAAGCCATTGCGCTCGATCCGGGCTACGCGCTGGCCTATGCCGCGATGGCGGACATCTACGCCGATTTTTCCAGCCGCTTTATGTTGCCGAGCGAAGCGATCCCACTGGCGCGGCAAGCGGCGTTAAAGGCGCTGTCTTTGGATAGCGAACTCGCCGAAGCCCATCAGGCGCTGGCCGCCGTCAAATGCTGGGGCGACTGGGACTGGCATGGCGCTGAGGTGGAATTCAGGCAGGCGTTAAAGCTCAATCCCAACCTGGCGAATACGCGCGCGATTTTTGCCAATCTGCTGGCGTTCCAGCGGCGCTCCGCCGAAGCTGAGCAAGAGTTGCAGCAAGCCCAGCAACTCGACCCCTTATCCGCGCTGGTTTCTGAAATGACGGCCTGGAACTATTATTTTGAACGTCGTTATGATGAGGCGCTGGCGGAAAGTTACAAGCTGCTCAAACTCGATCCGACCTATGTGCGGGCTTATGAACACCTCTGTTACATTTATGAACGAAAAGGGCAATTACAGGAGGCGATTTCCGCGGGGCAAAAGGGCTTGAGCCTACAGCGGAGTACGAGCGTGCTAGGCGCATTGGCTTATTTGTATGGGCGTGCCGGGCAACGTGCCGAGTCGCAGAAGCTGCTGGAAGAATTAAAAGCCGGGACGCTTCAGCATTGGGTCTCGCCGGTTGTCTTTGCCAAGATTCATCTGGGCCGGGGCGAAACTGAGTTGGCCTTCCGCCGCCTGCAAGAAGCATACGACGCGCATTCGGAGTTTCTGGCCCCCCTGACCGTTGACCCGGTTTTTGATTCGATCCGGACTGATCCGCGTTTTATCACGTTGATGCACAAGGTCGGTTTGCAGCCCTGAGTTGTAGACAAACTGCCTTGGTGCGCCCGCGTCTCGCGGGCAGGCTCGTGGCGGCAGACGGCTTGCTGCTGAAAGGTAATCCTCCGGCAGGCTCCCGCCCGCTGCCACGTTGCCCGCGAGGACGCGGGCGCACCGGGGCGACTGAGTAGTTGCAAAACTTCGATGACACCCGAACGCTGGCAACAAGTGGACAATTTGATGCAGGCCGCGTTGGAGCAACCCGCTGCGGCGCGCGCGGCATTTTTGCAACAAGCCTGCGCCGGCGATGCCGAATTGCTGCGCGAGGTCGAATCACTGCTGGCCTTCCAATCCGAAGACGAATTTCTCGAAGCGCCCCCGGCGGCGGTCGCGGCGGAAATGCTGGAGCAGGGAACCGCGCAATTGTTGCTGGGCCGCAAGCTGGGCCGCTACGAATTGCAGCGCGCCTTGGGACGTGGCGGCATGGGGGCCGTCTATCTGGCGCTCGACACGCAACTGGGCCGGCAGGTCGCGTTGAAATTGTTGCCGCGCCGGTTCACCAGCGACGCCGAGCGCGTGCGCCGTTTCAGGCAGGAAGCCCGCGCCATCTCAGCCCTCAACCATCCCAACATTCTGACGATTCACGAAATTGGCGAAGCCTCCCTGACCGACGACGGGAGCGCGGGCGGCGTGCATTTTCTGGCGACGGAATTCGTCGCCGGGCAGACCTTGCGCGCGCGCTTGCAAAGTGGCGAATTGACGCTGGGCGAAGCGTTGGATACCGCGTTGCAAACGGCCAGCGCCTTGTCCGCCGCGCATCAGGCCGGAATTGTGCACCGCGACATCAAACCCGAAAACATCATGCTGCGGCCTGATGGGTTGGTAAAAGTGCTGGATTTCGGCCTCGCCAAGTTGACGGGAACGCAGGCCAAGACCGCAGTGGCGGCGACCTTCTCGACGATTCACACCAATCCGGGCATCGTGATGGGCACGGTCAGTTACATGTCGCCCGAACAGGCGCGCGGGCTGGACGTGGACGAACGCAGCGATGTTTTCAGTCTGGGTGTGGTGCTTTATGAAATGCTGACCGGACGCGCGCCCTTTGCCGGAGCCACCACGGGCGACGTGCTGGTTTCAATTCTGGACCGCGAGCCGAAGCCGCTCGCCAGCCTCGCGCCCGCCGTGCCCGCCGCGTTGCAACGCATCGTCAATCGCGCGCTCGCAAAAGACACCCAGGCGCGTTACCAGCACGCCCATGAGTTGCACGATGAACTGAAGGAGTTAAAACAGGAACTGGAATTGGCGGCGCGGCTGAAACGCAGTGGCGAAACACCTGCCGGTGAAGTGTCGCTGAGCCTGCGCGTCGGCCAGCCCTTAGCGCAGGAAACTGCGGCTGACGCCCTGGTGACGCGGGCTTCGCTGAAAACGGCGGCAGTCTCGCGTCCGGGTTGGCTGGATCGCAGGCGGCTTTTTGACCAGCGGCCAAAGCTGGTGACGGCTACGTTGCTGTGCCTGGCGGTGCTGGCGCTGGTGTTGGCTGGCGCGGGGTTATACCGCAATTGGCCCGCGCATGAAGTGCGCGGAACCAAAACCATTGCCGTGTTGCCCTTCAGCAACGCCAACGCCGATCCAAACCTGGATTACCTGCCCGATGGTGTGACGGAAAGTCTGATGCAAAGCCTGCAACAATTGCCCAACCTGCGGGTGATGGCGCGTGGCGCGGTCTTCGCCTACAAAGGCCGCGAAGTTGATCCGCGCCAAATCGGCAAGCTCTTGCAAGCGGATGTGGTGTTGACCGGGCGCGTGCAGCGGCAAGACGAGCGCTTGCAGATCGCGGTGGAATTGGTGGACGCGCGCGACGGCACGCTGTTGTGGAGCGAAACCTATCCGCGCCCGCTCGCCGAAGTGCAGAGTGTGCAGACTGAAATCGCGCGCGAAATCACCAGCAAGCTGCGGCTGCAATTAAGCGGCGCCCAGCAGCGGCAACTGGCCGCCCGCTACACGCAAAACGGCGAGGCTTATCAGCTTTACCTCTGGGGCCGTTATTACTGGAACAAACGCAGCCCCGACGGCATGCTCAAGAGTGTTGATTACTTCCGGCAGGCGAGCGAGAAAGACCCCGGCTTTGCGCTGGCTTATGTCGGTTTGGCCGATGCCTACAACACGCTCAGCGCCTATCGCGTGCGCCCGCCGCGTGAAGTCGCTCCGCTGGTCCGCGCCGCCATTGAGCGCGCCTTGCAAATTGACGAGCAATTGGCTGACGCGCACGCCTCGATGGGCAAGCTGCTGACCGATCATTCGTGGGAATGGGTGGCCGCCGAGCAACAGTTCAAACGCGCGCTGCAATTGAACCCCAATCTGGCGAACGCGCATCATTGGTATTCGAGCCTGTTAGGAGCGCTGGGCCGTTTTGACGAAGCCGTGCGCGAGGTGCGGCTGGCCGATGAACTCGACGCGCACGCGCCGCCCACGCATATTCAACTGGGCAGCATTCTCTATCGCGCGCGCCGCTATGACGAGGCGCTGGCCGTCTTGCGCGAGACGCTCGCACAGCAACCCGGCAATGCGACGGCGCTGATTTACAGCGGCTTTTGTTTCATGGCGCAACAGCGCTATCCCGAAGCGCTGGCCGAAGTTCGGAAGGCGTACACCCAGGTGCCGCATAACCCGGATGTAATCTCGACACTGGGGCTGGTCAGCGGGCTGGCCGGGCAACGCGCCGAGGCGTTGCGCTGTCAGGCCGAATTGAAGGCGCTCGCGCGTGACACTTATGTTTCGCCCAGTCACTGGTCGGGCATTGCCGCCGGGCTGGGGGATTGGGATGCTTACTTTGCTTATATGGATCAATGCGTGGATGAAGGCTTGCCCACCATTCGCGGGCTGAAGACCGATCCGATCTTTGATGTGGTGCGAGGCGATCCGCGTTTCGCGGCGTTGTTGCGGCGCACGGGGTTGACGCCTTGAACGGGATGGGGGATAACAAAATTGCTGAAAGACCATCACCCCCGCAACCAAGCCCCTTGATACAATGACGCCACAATGACGCCACAATGACGCCACAATGACGCCACAATGACGCCACAATGACGCCACAATGACGCCACAATGATGCCACAATGACGCCACAATGACGCCACAATGACGCCACAATGACGATGCCGGAACGCCAAGCAGAATCCGCCGCTGGTTCATGCGCCACTACGCCGGGCGCGCCAGCCGCATTGCCCGATGCGCCGACCCGTTCGCTGGTTGGCCAGCGGCTAGGCCAATACGAATTGCGGCGCGAATTGGGGCGCGGCGGCATGGGGGCCGTTTATCTGGCACTGGATACGCGCCTGAATCGGCAAGTCGCACTCAAACTCTTGTCGCGCCGTTCGACCAGCGATGCCGAGCGGGTGCGGCGCTTTCGCCAGGAAGCGCGCGCCATCTCCACCCTGAACCATCCCAACATTCTGACCATTCATGAAATTGGCGAAGCCCAAACCGACGCGGGCAGCGTGCATTTCATCGCCACCGAATTTGTTGAAGGCAGCACCTTGCGCGCGTTCCTGACAGGTGTTGGGTTGACGCTGGGCGAGTTGCTGGACATCGGCATTCAAGCGGCAGAGGCTTTGGCCGCCGCGCATCAGGTTGGGATTATTCATCGCGACATCAAGCCCGAAAACATCATGCGGCGGCCGGACGGGTTGGTGAAGGTGCTCGATTTCGGTTTGGCCAAGCTGACCGAGGCGCGTGCCACGCCAGCCACGCCTGCCACGTTTTCGACTGTGGACACCAATCCTGGGCAACTGCTGGGCACGATCAGCTATATGTCGCCCGAACAGGCGCGCGGTTTGGAAGTGGATGGGCGTAGCGATCTTTTCAGCCTGGGCGTCGTGCTCTATGAATTGTTGACCGGCCGCGCACCGTTTGCGGGCGCGACAACGGGCGATGTGCTGGTTTCGATTCTCGAACGCGAACCGCCCTCCTTGCAGACCTATGTGCCACAGGTTCCCGCCGCCTTACAGCGCATCGTCAATCGCACCCTGGCCAAAGAAAGCAGCGCGCGTTATCAGCAAGCCGTGGAGTTGGCCAGCGCGCTGAAAGAATTGAAGCAGGAGCTTGAATTGGCCACCAAGCTGGAACAATTCGGCAAAGCGCCCGCTGACCAGGTTTCACTCAACTTGCGTGTTGGGCAGGCCGTGTCCGGCGCGGCGTCGCAGGTGGCGGCGGCTGCCTATACGACCAATGCGGCAGGACGTCCGACCAATAAATCCCGGCGGTTATTGTCGCGGCTGATGCCGCGCGGAAGCGCGTTGGCGTTGGCGTTGACGACGCTGTTGCTATGGCTGGTCAGCGCGGCTGTCACGCAATTCTGGCGGCTGCCGGGCAAGGAGCAAACCTTCGGCAGGCTGGCCGTGCTGCCATTTGTGAACGTGGCGGCTGACCCTGAACTCGAATATCTGGCTGACGGCATAACGGAAAGCCTGCTGCAAAACCTGCAACAGCAACTGCCCAACTTGCGCGTGATGGCGCGCGGCACGGTCTTTACCTACAAAGGCCGTGAGGTTGATCCGCGCCAGGTGGGGAAAGACTTGAATGTAGACGCGGTCATCACGGGGCGTGTGCAACGGCAGGGCGAGCGTTGGTTGATTAGCGCTGAATTGGCGGACACCAAAGACGGCACGCAATTATGGAGCGAGCGTTATCAGAAAACGGCGGCTGATTTGCAAGCCGTGCAAGCCGAGATCGTGCGCGAGGTCACGCTCAAGCTACGGCCCCAATTGCCTGACGCCACAGAACGGTTGGCCGGGCAACCCCCTGCCGTCAATAGCGAGGCGTATCAGCTTTATTTGAAAGGGCGCTATTTTCAACGCCAACTCACCAAAGAGGGCGGCGAAAAGGCGCTGGTGTTCTTTAACCAGGCACTGGCGCTGGAACCGCGCTTTGCGCTCCCGCACAGCGGCATCGCGCTGGTGTATCAGGATTTTTCCAGCCAATACCTGCGTCCACGCGAGGCTATTCCCAAAGCGAAACAGGCGGCGTTGACGGCGTTGGCGTTGGACGATCAATTGGCCGAAGCGCATTTCGCACTGGCGCAGGCCAAGATCTACGATTGGGATTGGGCCGGGGCTGAGCTGGAATTCAAACGCACCCTGGTGCTCAATCCCAACTTCGTGGATGCGCGTTATTACTACGCAGGCGCGCTCGGACGGTTGAAACGCTTTGCCGAAGCCGAGGCGGTGCTCAGCAAAGCGTTAGAGTTAGACCCGCTTTCGCCACAGGTCTGCCAGGGTTTGGCCAATATCTTTTATCTTAGCCGTCAATACGAGCGCGCGCGCAGCCAAGCCAACAAGACGCTCGAACTCACTGCGACGGGTCTCTGGGCCAGCACCGCGCATCGCATGCTCGGGAACATCCAGTTACAGCAGCAGCATTTTCAAGCCGGGCTGGCCGAATTTCGCCAGGCCTTCGCGCTGAGCCGCACGGATACGATGAAAGCCTGGCTGGCCTATGCCTGTGCGGTGGCCAGGCAACCACGCGAAGCGCGCACCTTGTTGCTGGAATTGGAAGCCGAAGCCAAAAAGAAATGGGTCTCGCCCGTGTATCTCGCGCGCATTCATATCGGGCTGGGCGAGCATGAACCAGCACTGGCCCTGCTGCAAAAAGCCTTTGCCGAACAGTCCGATCATCTGGTTCATTTGAGTGTTGACCCGGTTTACGACCCTTTACGCAACGATGTGCGGTTTCAGCAGTTGTTGAGCGGCATCGGATTTGTGCCTTGATTGAGGCAGAGTAGGCCACTCACTGTTCAAGTTCGCTTAAAGACGTGACCTCGCGTTTGACTCCGCTGAATCCATCAAACACCCGCCGATGCGCATTGTAAGACCATTCGTCGGTACGTGCGTAATAGCCTTCCACCCAGGCCAGCAAATTCACCAGCCTCTCATTTTGGGCTTCAGGCGAAGCGTATTTCTCAGGCTCCCACGGGCGGCGGCGATTGTTGGCGAGGCAGACTGCTAGACCTGGATTCATAAAAATCAGTTCCGTGCAAAAGGGTAACGCCGTTGTCGCCAGTTCGCCATAGCAGCCTTCGATGACCCAGCTTGCCGAACTGTCCATGAAACTTTGAAGCTCGAGTTTGACGAGGTCGAGCGAACGCGGCACGGCGATTTGATTGGGTTCCCAGACAATCGCGTCGAGTTCGAGCAGCGGGATCGTGTGTCTGGTGGTTAGGCGGCGCGCCAGCGTTGTTTTGCCTGAACCGGAGTTGCCAATGATGATGATGCGCATGGGTTTCCTCCGCGAAACTGTGTGGCGGTGAGCATAGCGCAGCAGAAAGATTCGGGCCAAGCGTTTCAGTGATAAAAAACAGCGGGGAAAGCGCGCTGATTACAGCGCGCTTTCCCCGCCAATGAAGGGCAATAGGTTCGTTCCTGCGACTCGTTAATTACACGAGGGAGGGAAAACCGGAATCGTAAAGACGGCGGCACTGGTGAGCGTCAGTTTGTGCAAATTGTGCCCGCCTTTGAACACATTGGTGTTGACGCCGCCAGAACTGTCGGCGTTGAGCACGACTCCGACGATGCCCGCGCCGTCGTTTTGCGAAACCTTGAACCAGGCGCTGCGGCCCTGCGGCACAAAGGTCTCGAACCGTGGCGTGATGCGCGGGAAAGTGTTCGTGATCGAACTCCGGAACTGACAGGCATTGTGGTTGAAACTGAAACTTACGCCGCGCTCGGCATCGTCATAGAACGCCCCAAAAACCGGCCCTAGCGTAGGCAGACCAGTCGCCAGGCTGCCGCCCAAACGATCAATGACCAGCAAAGTGTCATTCCCATCCAGGCGGCTGGGAATGTTATCCATCGCCAGCGTGCGCGGGGCTAAATTGTAATTGACGCCATTAAACCGCAACTCCGCGATAAACGAATTGCCGTCGCAATCTGCCGGGTTGCGCGAAAGCGCCGCAAAGGATTCGGCGGGCAGATTGGCTTCATGCCCGGAGGAGAATTTGACGAAGGCGTCTCCTAGCAAGGCATTGAAAGCCACCGGGCAACCGATGTTATCAGTGGCTACTGCCACCAGATAGCCGGTCGTGCCGGGATCAAAATCGGCCGCATAGAAACTCGCCGTTTGGCTTTTTGAGAGGCAGATAAACGAGTCGGAGACGTTACAAGAAGAGCCGTCAATGAAGAACATATGCACGGTCACCGAGAGCCGATTGTCGGCATTGGTGAGCGCAATGCGCGTGTTCTGTGTGCCAGGCGAAGTCGGGCTGGAAGTGTAAATCGGATAAACCAAGACGGAACCGAGTTTCGTGGCACTGATTTCAGAGGTGACGGGAAATGGTATGCCGGCAGTTCCCATGGTTGGTGGATCAGGAGTCGGAATGACAGCCGGCAATGGTGTCGGCGTGGGTGTCTGAGTCGGCCCTCCTGTTTGAACCGGCGTGGGCGTCGGCGTTGGGGTGGCCACTGGTGTGGGCGTCGGTGTTGCGGTTGGCACTGGCGTGGGCGTCGGCGTCGCAACTGGTGTCGGTGTCGCCGTCGGTATGGGCGTGGGCGTCGGTGTTGACGCTTGCGAACCGATAATGATGCAGCTCGTAGACAGGAGCAGGCCCGTCGAAAATCTCGCTGTTGCCGAAACATAACCGCCAGGTTGCGTTAAGACGGGGAAGGTCAGTGTGAAACTCGCCGAGCCATTATTATTGGTAGAGATACTCGTGCGTCCGATGATTACTTGCTGATCATTGGCGGTATTAGGGTCGCAGGCCGGGCTGGTTACAAATTGCAGACTAACCGAAGCATTCGCCGGGCCATTCAGACTGCCGTTAAAGCGTGTGCCATTGGTCTCCGCTACCACCATGTTTAACCGTAGCGAATTGAATTCCACGGGGGCGACAGCCACGTGATTCACATTGGAGTTGAACCGCCGTAGCACCTGTCGTCCATATTGAACTGGCGCGGCAGTCGCCAGTTGCTTGGCCCAGCCGGGCCAGTTCGTTTCAGCCGCAAAGATTCGCGGCAAGGCGGTGCTGGAAAGTGAAATGAGGGAAATGAAAAGAACGGCAATGAATGCTGTGCAGCTTGTGGGTAGCTTGATCAATGAGGTAGTGCGTTGGTGCGAGGATCGCATTCCTTCTCTCCTTAATAAGTCGGTCTACAACCAGACGATAAATAAAAGCTTGCGGCGCAGGAGGGCTAGACTGCCAGACACACTCCAGGTAACAAGCAGAATGAACGCTATAAAAGCCGACTTCACTTAGGGGTATTGGGGGACAATCCGGCGGCTCGTACTTGTCAATGTTCTTAACCAGCAAGCTTTTCAGCTATCAAGGCGATTCAATGAGGCATCCTGACAATCAGGCAGCTGAAAAGCTTTGCGAAGAGTAATCGGTGGGTCGTAAGACACCGATAAGGTATGTCGAGTTGCTTATACCGTCAATCAATTTAATTATCTTGAGGTTACAGGCAAAGATTAAAGCACCGCGCTAATAATTGCGGGGTATGCGCCGCAATTGCGTGCCTGGACTCGTCTGCTATAATCCGCGCCAGTCTTTGCGGGTCGTTTTCTGCTACACAATTTTTCCAAACGCAATATGGACTCTTCTGAATGTTGCTGTTGCCAGTGACATGCGGGAAGAGGAATCAATAACCAGCACACGTACAGCGAAACCTATGACAAACACTGCTGCCCCTGATGGAAATTCGCCGCGTTTCACCACCATTCAATGGCTCATTTGCATCATCGCCGCCATTGGGTTTGCCTTTGACACGTATGAACTGCTGATGTTGCCATTGCTCATCCGACCTGCGTTGGAGCAACTGGGCGGCTTGCAATTCGGTTCGCCCGGCTACAGCCATTGGCGTGATTTGATGTTTTATGTGCCGGCGATTTGTGGCGGCATCTTTGGATTGTTGGGCGGCTATCTCACCGATCTGCTGGGCCGGCGGCGGGTGTTGACGTGGAGCATTTTACTATATGCCTTGTCGGCGTTTGCCGCCGGGTTTTCCACCTCTTTGCCGATGCTATTGGTTTTGCGCAGTACCAAATTTATCGGTGTTTGCGTCGAGTTCGTCGCCGCCGTCGCCTGGCTGGCCGAATTGTTTACTGAGCCGAAACGGCGCGAACAGATACTCGGCTGGACGCAGGCCTTCTCTTCGCTCGGCGGCTTTATGGTCAGCCTGATGGCGCTTTGGATTGCGAAAATCGCGCCTGCGCTGCCGGCGATTCACGGCGGGCATGACAATTGGCGCTACCTGCTGATTTCGGGAATCATTCCGGCGCTGCCGTTGATTATCATTCGGCCCTTCCTGCCCGAATCGCCGGTTTGGGCTGAAAAGAAAGCGGCGGGGACATTGCGGCGGCCTGCGTTGGGCGAAATCTTCAAACCGGCCTACAAGCTGACGACGCTGGTGGCGGCCTTGTTGTTCGCGTGCAGTCTGGGCGCGGCGTTCGGCGCGATTCAACAACTGCCGCAACTGGTGCCCGCGCTGGTGCCGCCGACGCCGGGCCTGCCGCCGCCGCAACGGGCGCAGCTTGTGCAATCCACCGTCGCGGGCGTGCAGACGTTGCAGGAACTGGGCGGTTTGGCGGGACGCATACTGCTGGCTTTTCTGGCGGTGCGCATCGCCTCGCGGCAAAAACTGTTGCGCTTGTTTTTGCTGCCGGGGTTGGTCATTGTACCGCTGGTATTTTTCTTCCCGGCGGTGAGCAACCTGGCGCTCTTGAAATGGGGCATCTTCTTCGCAGGTTTGTGCACGGTGGCGCAGTTGAGTTTTTGGGGCAATTACCTGCCTCGCGTTTATCCGGTACATTTACGCGGCACGGGCGAGAGCTTCGCCGCCAATATCGGCGGTCGTATGATCGGGACTTCGGCAGCATTGCTGACGACGCAATTGGCGCTACAAATGCCCGGTACCACACCGAATGTGAAATTGGCCTATGCGGCGGGCGGCGTGGCGTTGCTGGTTTATGCCGTGGCACTGCTGGCCAGTTTCTGGTTGCCGGAACCGCCGAAAGAAGAGTTGGCTGAGTAGCTCACTGCAAAGCCATCGCGCTTTGTTGTACGTTTAATGCGCCGCTTGCTTTCGCGTGGGCCAAACCCTAAATTATGCCGCGATGTTGCGGCTTAGCTGTATGCGCAAGATCGCTTGTTCGCAAATGATGGGGCTAAACCCCTGGCCCTTTTCCTAATCACCAAAAATTCCGCTACCAGCGCGCTCAAGCTGTAGCCGTGTGCATATTTCATGGTGTGACAGCTTGGCAGCGTGACTGAGAACAACTTGAAGGAGTTTGAACCAGACCTATGAAAAAGATGTTTGCTTTCTTGTTAATCGCGTTGGCGTTTGCCGTGGCTTTTATGGCCGCCGGACGTGAGACAGGCATGAATACGGTAGCGGCGGCGGATGCCAAGGCCATCTACGACACCAAGTGCGTCAAGTGTCACAGCGCGGATGGCAAAGGCCTCAAGAGCTTAGCGCCGCCCGATTTCACCGACGCCAAATGGCAGGCTTCGCGGACGGACGCGCAATTGAAAGCCACGATTTTGAATGGCAAGGAAACGATGCCGGCCTTCAAAGGCGCGCTTCCACCGGCTGATGTTGCGGCACTGGTCAAACTGGTGCGCGGCTTCGCGCCGAAAGCGACGGCGGCTCCGAAAAAGAAGTAACGCATTATTCAGGCTTCAGACCTCAGACTTCAGACCTTTAAGCCCGACGCCCAACGTTCGTGAGCAGGTCTGAAGTCTGAAGCCTGAAGCCTATTTGCTCAGCGATTTCAGCAGCGTTTGAAATTCCTTCTCAGCCGCGCCCATCGTTTTGACGGGGCCAGTCATTTTGAAAAAGACCTCGCTGCCGGGGCCATTCGGGCCTTCGACAATCGCGCCGAGCAAACGATAGCCCGTTTTCGGCGCACTGGCCTGGCCCCCCGGATTCATGGCCGCCCCGCCGCCTTTGTACGTGCCCAGCAAATCAATCGTCGTGACCGCTAAGCCGTTGATCGTCTGCTTGCTCGTTTTGGCTTTCTCGCTCGGATTGCCGCCGCCGGGCAATTCAAACTGCCCGACCCAACGATCCAGATTGGCTTGCACGCCGCCGCCGATGTTGGCGAAGACCGCGCATTCCGCGCCTTCGGCATCGCCTGCTGCCGCCGGAATCAAAAAGGTGGCCGCGCGCATGGGCTTTTCAGGGCCGCTCGTCCAGCGCGCGGGCGCAGTCCATTTCACCGGCGCCTGCGTTTGTGGCGCGGACATTGGCGCGGTGGCCGGCGCTCCGCCGCCGTGGGCGGATGCCACCGTCGAATCCACCGCAGTTGTGGCCGCCGTCAGCGGTGGCGTTTGGCTCGGCGGCACTTCTTTGGGCGGTGTTGTGCACGCCCCCAAAAGCAAGGACGCCGACAAAAGGGAAGTTGAAAGTAATGCGTTCATATCAGAATTCCTTCTCGTAAAGTTAATCGGCATACGCGCCAGCGGATGGCGCGCTACGTGGTTTGAAAAAGAAAAGAAAGATCAACAGGATCACGGCAGCAAAGAGCGCCGGTTTACCCCAGAGCGGTTGCCATTCGATGGCGCGCAATTCGTCGCGCCGCAACGTCGTCTGCTCATCTTCAAGCTGTTTGATCTGCGTTTGCAGCGCCGCGTTTTCAGTCATCGTGGCCGTCGCCAGTTTGCCGCGCAACTGTTCCAACTCAGCGCTCTTACTGACGATTTGTTGCGCCTTGGCTTTTGACGCGGGCGTCGTATGCATAGCCTCGATGCGTCCGGCGATGTTCGCGCCGATGGCCATGCCCAGGCCCAGCGTGAAGAGCACCAGCATGCCCTGCGCCTGCGCGCGAATCTCTTTGGGGGCGATCTGATCGGTGTAAATCTGGCCCGTCACAAAGAAGAAGTCATAGCAGATGCCGTGCAGCACAATGCCCGCGATAATCATCCAGCGTACTTGCGCGGGCGCGCCAAACGCGAAGAGTCCATAACGCACGACCCACGCCAGCATGCCCACCGCCAGCATCCATTTCACGCCCAGCCGCGCAAAAAAGAGCGGCATCACGACCATGAAAAAGATTTCGGAGATTTGCCCGAAGGCCATCACCAGCCCGATCACGTCCCCAAACCCCAGCGCCGTCGCGACCGAACCAAACCCCGCGAGATTTTGAAATTGCATCATCTCAACCACGCGGCTCGTGATCTGATAATAAAAGGCCAGCGGAATGCAGATCAGGAACGAACAAATCATGAACACCAGATAGCTCGGATTCTTCAGCAGCACGAGCGCATCCAAACCGAGAATCTGCCGCGCTGAGACCGGCCCGCTTTGCGTCGGTGGCGTATGCGGCAGCACAAAGCTGAATAAGCCGAGCACCAGCGCCGCGCCTGCCGTCAGATAAAACATATTGATTTTGGTGCCCCAGCCCAGCCAGCTCAACGCAAAGCCCGCCACAATCCAGCCGATGGTGCCAAAGACGCGAATCAGCGGAAACTCTTTTTCCGAGTCCGCCATGTTTTTCATCGCAATCGTATTGGTCAGCGCCAAGGTGGGAAAGTAAGTCAGCATGTAGCCGAACAGCGCCAGATTGATCGTATTCGGATTCGCGTGCGTGGCCGTCATCAGCGTCGTGGACAGGAACATCAGCACCGCGCCCAGCAAGTGCATGACTCCCAGCACGCGCTGCGCCGCAAAAAAACGATCCGCGATCATGCCGACAAAAAACGGCGAAATCATGCCTGCAATCGGCCCCACGGCGAAAGTCCAGCCGAAGTCTTCGGCGGTAAATCCAATCTTGCCCAGATAATTGGGCGCGGTCACATACCACGCGCCCCAGACAAAGAACTGCACAAACATCATCACCGACAGTTGCAGACGAATCTTGGTGCTCATAGTCCTCTTTGCTTGCCCTTTTTACGTGTGTTGTTAGATTGAAAAGTATTGCGGGAACTGCTGCAAACGGCTGGCATTCTAGCGGGCGCCGCCGCGAATGCCAACCTTGCTGACCTGCCTGGTCAGGGCTTTTGCAAAGTCGCCAACAAGAGCACTTGAGCGGCTTGACTGATTTCTGACTCCTGATAGCTCGAAAATCAGCCAGCATTTTCAAGCTATCAGGAGTCATGGGTCAGGAGTCAGGAATCAGCGGAGCGTCTTTGGCGGGTGTCTTGAGGACTTTGCCTAAGCCCTGGCTCTGTACAGGCTCGTGTGACGACAGAAAAGCGCGTGGCATTGAGCTTTGTGGCGCTTTTAGTAAACTACGGCCACACTTATCAATGACTGCCACGCGCGGTCATTGCGTTTATTAACCCTGTTACGGCCTGGCAATCAGAAGGAGAACCGTATGCAAATTCCTCGGCGTTTCACGCGACGACAAGTGCTGTGTTACAGCACGTTGGCATTATGCGCCAGCTTGAGCGTTTGGCTCATCACGCCTGGTTGGCCGGTCGTTGCGCAATCCCTGCAAGCGCAACGCCGCGCGCCCGTCGTCAGTGGCGGTAAATCCAAAACGCGCAACCTGGTGAATGCGCCTCAGCAAACAACCGTGCCGCTCACCCCCGGCACGCCGCAAACCGGCACGATCAACGGCGGCACCACGTCGTGTGTGCTCAGCCCAACGCAATACACCATCGCCACGACGGCAGACACCAAACGGCTGTTGTTGAGTTTAAGCGGGAATCAGGATGTGGATTTGTATGTGCGCTACAACAGCCCGCTGGTGATTCAAGGCGGGCAACTCGTCTTCGATTACAACTCCGACTCGGCGGAAACGCAGGAGGAAATTGCCGTGACGCCGAACGTTTTGCCGCCCTTGCAAACGGGCACGTATTACGTCGGCGTCGTCAATTGCAGCATCAGTGCCGCCAGCTTCACGCTGACCGGGACGGTTTCTAACGGCGGCGGGCAAATCACCGAAGAGTTAGCCACCGATGACAGTTCAGCGGACGATGCTTTCGTCGGCAGCGGGTTTTATTACCTCAATCGGCTGACGCCGCTGCAATACCCTGCGCAATTACAGAAAATTCGCCTACAGCTTGCGCCTTTGCAAGGCTTGCCCAATCCGACCGGCGCGTCCATTCGCTTGCTGGCGTTCAACCTGCCCACCGGCGCCGCGCTGCCCGCCACCTTACCCACATCCTTGTTGCTGGATCGTATGGTTATTCTGCCGGCCATCACGACGTTGCGCTTTTATGATTTCGACATCAACGAATTGCCCGTGATTCGCGAGGGCGATTGGTACATTGGTTATCAAGCGCCTAATCCCGCTGCGGGCGTGGGCATCATCCTCGATCAGTCCAGTGTGCCGCAGAGCCGTTTCTTATTTAGCAATTCGAGCGGCGGGCCGTTTCAGTTGGACACCGAAGAGAACGCCATGATTCGCGCCGTGGTCGTGTCGGGCAGCGCGCCGAATGCCGTGGCCAGCGTTTCAGCCGCCAGCTTCAGCGCCGACGCCCTCGCCGCCAGTTCCATCGTGGCCGCCTTTGGCGCGAAACTGGCTACTGGCAGCGCCAGTTCGACGGCGCAACCCTTGCCCACCACGTTGGCAGGCACGACGGTCAAGGTGCGTGACAGCGCGGGCGTCGAACGCCCGGCTGCGCTCTTTTTTGTCTCGCCCGGCCAAGTCAATTATCTGGTTCCGGCGGGCACGGCGAATGGTACCGCCACGGTCACCGTGACCAGCAGCGATGCCACGGTTTCGACCGGCACCCTCAACATTGTGAGCGTCGCGCCGGGCCTGCTGGCGGCCAACGCGAATGGTCAGGGCATTGCGGCGGGCGTGGTCTTGCGCGTCAAAGCCGATAATTCGCAAGTCATCGAACCGCTGGTCACGTTCGACGCAGCGCAGAATCGCTTTGTTGCCGTGCCGATTGATGTCAGCAATGCCGCCGAACAGGTCTTTGCTATCCTGTTTGGCACGGGCTTCCGCAATGTTGGGTCAATTGCAAATGTCACGGTGAAGCTGGGCGGCCAGGATGCCGCCGTGAATTTCGCCGGTGCACAGGGCGGGCTGGATGGGTTGGATCAACTCAACGTGCGCGTCGCCTCCAGCCTGGCTGGGCGTGGTGAACTGGAGGTTGCCTTTACAGCAGGCGGCCGCAACGCCAACGTCGTCAAGATCAATGTGAAGTAACACTGCGCCACGATGGAGTGCGGCGCGTTCGCGCCGCACTCCATCGGCCAGCGCCGCTTCATCTCATAGAATGCCGCCGGTTTCTCTTGGCATACGCTTCCAATAACCTCAGCGAACTCGCGGCACATTGTTTGCCAAGCCGCATTAGCATTTATGCAAATTGTGCGGCAGGTTGGTTACCCGTGTCATCTGCGGGTTGTGGTAAAAAGCTATGATTGGAAGTGAGATGAAGACAAGCACCCGGTTAATTCTGATGTTGACGCTGACCGTGAGCGCGGTCATGGCGGCGGCGACGTATTACTCGCTGCGCTTGCGGGCGCAGGCGTTGGAACGAGCAGCACTGGACGAAGTGCGCGCCCACGCCATCACTTTGCAACTGGCTCTCGAAGAAAACTATGCCGCCGGACGGCAAGACACCGCCCAACGTTTGATCAATCGCTTGGGCGAAAACACCGGCGTTACCGGCGTGATCCTGTTTGACCGCAATGGCGCGGTGCAACTGCTGTCAGCATCGCTGAAACAGGCCAACCTCACCGATTCTGATGAAGCCCGCCGCGTGATCGCGGGCCATGACGACATCCCCATTCGCCGCCGCCTCAATAACGTCGAAGTGCTTTCCTACATTCACCCGCTCATCGTGCAGGGCGAGCGCGTCGGCGCGATGGAGCTGACCTTGCCAGTGGCCTTCGTCGAAGCGGAAATCAGGCAGGCGGGCGGCGATTCGCTGCTGATTTTGGGATTGCTTTGCCTGGTGATCTTGTCAGTAGTGGGCGTGGCGACGCGTTACAACCTGACGCGTCCGATCAACCTGCTGCTGGCTGGCGCCGAAGAATTGGGGCGCGGCAATTTGTCGCACCGTGTGACCATTCCGCACCGCGGTGGCGAATTTGCGATGTTGGCCCGCGCCTTCAACCAAATGGCCGATTCGTTAGCCGAACAACGCCGTCGAGCCGAGCGCGAAGCCTACGAAAAACTCGAACTCGAACGCCGCTTGCGCCATCACGAAAGACTGGCGGCGGTGGGTCAACTGGCCGCCGGAGTCGCGCACGAACTGGGCGCGCCCTTGCAAGTCATTGATGGACGCGCCAAACAGTTGCAGGAGCAGACCGAGGTTTCGCGCGAAAAACAGCAGCGCAACTTGGGCATCATTCGCACGCAGGCCGACCGCATCACCCGGATGGTGCGCAACTTGCTGAACCTGGCGCGCCCTTATCATCCCCGGCCATGTGCGGTTGATTTGCGCAAAGTGACGACCCACACCTTGGAAACGCTCGAAACGCAAACAGCGCAAGCAGGTGTACAGGTCGAGCATCAGGCGAAATCGGCTGTGATGGTTTCCGCCGATGCCGAGTTATTGCAGCAGGTTTTCCTGAATATCTGTTTGAACGCCTTGCAGGCCATGCCCACGGGCGGCCTGTTGCGCGTGACTTATGACACCGAGGCTACGCCACGCGAAGGGCGTAATTTTATGGCAGTGCGGGTTTATGATACGGGTGTCGGCATCGCCACAGCTCATCTGGAGACAATCTTCAATCCATTTTTTACCACCAAAGAAGTCGGGCATAACACGGGGCTGGGGTTGGCGGTTTCGAGCCGCATCGTGGAAGAACACGGCGGTTGGATTGAAGCCGCCAATTGGCAGGATGGCAAAGCGCAGGGCGCAGTTTTCGCCGTCTATCTGCCGCAGCCAATTGAACAGGCACAAGGTGGCGACGCCCCGCGTCCGGCCTTATTGCAGGAGGCATTGCATTGAATCAGGTGCGTTTGTTGATCGCCGAAGATGATCCAGACTTGCGCGATCTGTTGCAGGATGATCTGGAAGACGCCGGATACGAAACCGTCCTGGCCGTGGATGGCCGCGCGGCGCTGGCGCAGGTCGAACGTGAGCGCGAGTTTTTTGATTTGCTGATCACCGATGTGAATATGCCCGGTCTGACCGGCACCGAATTGCTGGCGGCCATGCGCCAGCAGCGCGCCGAAGCCCCCGTCGTCATCATCACCGCTTTCGGTTCGGTCGAGCAAGCCGTCGAGATGGTCAAAGCGGGTGCGTTCCAATACTTGACTAAGCCCTTCGAGACCGTCGAATTGTTGCGCGTGGTGGATGAAGCCTTGCAGCAAAGCGCGACGCAACGGGCCCAGGCGCGGCTGCGGCGCGAACTGCCCGGCGCGCCGCCAAAGATCATTGGCGCGTCCCGACCCATGCAGGAGCTATTCAAGCTGATGGCCCGCGCCGCGCGCGGCACGAGCACCGTGCTCATCACCGGCGAATCGGGAACGGGCAAGGAACTGGTCGCGCGTTCGATGCACGACATGTCGGGCCGGCGCGGGCAATTCGTGCCCGTCAATTGCGCCGCCATCCCAGCCGATTTGATCGAGTCCGAGCTTTTCGGCCACACGGGCCAAGCCTTTACCGGCGCGAAACAGGTGCGCGCCGGATTGTTCGAATCCGCCGAGGGCGGCTCGCTCTTGCTGGACGAAATCGGCGAATTGCCGCTGTTGATGCAGCCCAAACTGCTGCGCGTCTTACAGGAGGGCCGGCTGCGCCGCGTCGGTTCTGATCAAGAGAAGGAATTCAACGTGCGCATCATCGCCGCCACCAACCGCGACCTCGAAAAAGAAGTGCAAGCAGGCCGTTTCCGCGAAGACCTGTTCTGGCGCCTGAACGTCATTCACCTGCACATTCCGCCGTTGCGCGAACGTCCTTTCGATATTCCGCTGCTGGTCGAGCACTTCCTCAACAAGCTCGCCAAGTCGGCTCAAACCGAACCGCTCAACGTCACGGCGGAAGCGCTCGCTGTGCTCACCGCCTATGCTTGGCCGGGCAATGCGCGCGAATTGGAAAACGCCATCGAACGCGCCGTCGCACTCGCCGAAGGCACAAATCTCGCGCCGCATGATTTGCCCGAACGCATTCGCAACAGTGGCCAGGCCGCGCAAATGCTCACTCAGGCGCGCCAGCAACGAATGACGCTGCGCGAGTTGGAAAGGGAATACATTCTCGAAACGCTGCGCCTGACTGACGGCAACAAATCACGCGCGGCGGAATTGCTCGGCTTTGACCGCCGCACGCTGCATCGCAAGCTCGATGAATATCGCGTCGAAGACCCGAATTTCGCCTTGTGAGGTTCGCGCCTCCGTACCTGAAGAAAGCCCCGGCGCCGCATTGCACCGGGGCTTTGCCATCAAGGGGCAGCGGTGTTTATCAACACGACGGCGTCTCGCGTCCGGGCAATGTGCATGTAGTGGGGACGTTGTTCAAAGTGTTCTTGTGAGTTACTACCGTCGTAGCTTGTCACAGTGGGGTGGCAATTTGTCCCGCCGCCTACCACACCGTTTTCGCCGGACGCCACAAAAGCTCAACAAAGCGGTCTTTTAAGCATTGGCACAGCCCTTGCCAACTCCTGCCACGTAACCGTGCGCAGCTTGTGCCGCGCGCAACCAGCACAAATTGTTCGCAACATTTCAGGAGAAAGAAAATGGAAAAGATCGTTCGCGGAATTCACCAATTTCAAACCACACACTTCAGCGAGCATCAGGAACTGTTCGCCCAGCTTTCGCATGGGCAGCAGCCCGAAACGCTGCTCATCACCTGTTCCGATTCGCGCATCGTGCCCGATCTGTTGACGCAGACGCAGCCGGGCGAACTCTTTGTCATTCGCAATGCGGGCAACATCATTCCGCCCTATGGCGCGGCCAACGGCGGCGAGGGCGCGACGATTGAATTCGCCGTCGGCGCGCTCCAGGTCAAACACATCGTCGTGATGGGCCATTCGCATTGCGGCGCCATGAAAGGTTTGTTGCAGCCCGACAGTCTGACCGCGTTGCCGTTGGTCGCCGCTTGGCTGAAACACGCCGAAGCGACCCGCCGCGTCGTGCTGGCAAGTTACGAAGGGTTGAGCGACATCGAATTGCTCAACGCCGCGATCAAGGAAAACGTGCTGGTGCAAGTGGACAACCTGCGCACCTACCCGGCCATCGCTGCGCGCCTGGCAAAAGGCGATCTAACGTTGCACGCCTGGATTTATGAGATCGAGAGCGGGCGCATTCTGGCTTACGACGCCGCCCACACACAGTACGTGCCGGTTAGTGTGGCGGGCGTCCAACCCCTCGCTACCAATCGGCTGAAGGCAGAGCCGAAACCGGCGGCGTTTAAGGCGGCGGCGCAGTAACGGCGCGCCGCTTCACAGGAGGGAGGAAAACCATGATCAAACAAATCACCAATGAAAACGGGATACGCCAGACTTTCGCCCAGGACTTGCTGGCCTCCATCGTAGTCTTTCTCGTAGCGTTGCCTTTGTGTATGGGCATCGCCATCGCGTCGGGCGTGCCGCCCGCGCTGGGCCTGATTACAGGCATCGTCGGCGGGCTGGTCGTCGGCTTCATCGCGGGCAGCCCGTTGCAAGTGAGCGGGCCGGCGGCGGGCTTGACGGTGCTGGTGTGGGAGATGGTTCAGCAACACGGTATTGCCATGCTCGGCGCGATTGTGCTGCTGGCGGGCGTGCTGCAAATGCTGATGGGCGTGGCGAAGCTGGGCCAATGGTTCCGCGCCATCTCGCCCGCTGTCATTCAAGGCATGCTCGCGGGCATCGGGGTGTTGATTATCGCTTCGCAGGTTCACGTGATGGTGGACGATGGGCCAAAGGGTAGCGGTTTGACGAACCTGCTCTCGATTCCCGCCGCGATTTACAAAGGCCTTTTCCCGCTCGATGGTTCGACGCATCACATCGCCGCCGCTGTCGGGCTGGCGACAATGGCGCTGATTTTCGCGTGGGGCTACGCGCCGAAGAAGTGGCAGATTATGCCCGCTCCGCTGGTCGCCATCGTCGCCGTCACGCTTAGCGCGGCGCTGCTGCAATTGCCGATCAAGTACGTCAACGTGCCCGGCAATCTGGCGAGTGTGACCAGCTTTCCGACGCTGGAATCCATGCAAGGTTTGCTGAATCTTTCCGTCATCGGTTCGGCGTTGGCGCTCTGTTTCATTGCGAGCGCCGAGACACTGCTTTCCGCGACGGCTGTTGACCGCATGCATCAGGGCGAGCGCACGCAATACAACAAAGAACTGTTCGCACAGGGCGTGGGCAACTCAATCTGCGGCCTCTTTGGCGCTTTGCCGATGACCGGCGTCATCGTGCGTAGCTCGGCGAATGTGAATGCAGGCGGCAAGACGCGGCTGTCGGCCATTTTGCACGGCGCGTGGATTCTGGGGTTGGTGGCGCTCGCGCCGTTCATTCTCAATCGGATTCCGACGACGGCGCTGGCGGGGATTCTGGTTTACACCGGCTTCAAGTTGCTCTCGCCGAAAGCGGTGCGCGAATTGAAACCGCACGGCTGGCAGGAAGTCGCCATTTACGCTGCGACCATCGTGGGCATCGTGGCGCTCAATCTGCTGGTCGGCGTTTTGATCGGGCTGGGGGCTGGCGTTGTTGAAATTGCTCTACACTTTCTCGCATCTCGAAGTGCGCGTGCATACCGATTACGCCACCGAAGAGACGACGGTGACGCTGGATGGCGCGGCAACCTTCGTGCGGCTGCCGAAACTGGCGGCGGCGCTCGAAGCGTTGCCGGCAGGCGCGAAGGTCGTCTTGAACACCGACAAGCTGAGCTACATGGATCATGCTTGTCTCGACCTGATTACGAACTGGCGCAAACAGCACGTCGCGCGCAACGGCCAGGCCGAGGTGCCGTGGGAAGATTTGCAGCAACGCAATCAAGCGCGCGAACGTGAGGTCGTACTGATCGCGGCACTACCGGCGAGCGCCGTGAACTCATAATTTCGAGCAAGCACCGGTTGAGGGAATCTGCTGGGTGGATCCCTCAACCATTGGGGGACAAGATGAAAATTTTGATCGGAGTGGATGATTCCAATTTCAGTCAGGCCGCTGTCGAGGCGGTGGCCCGGCGTTCCTGGGCGGCGGGCACGGAAGTCAAAGTGGTCTTCGCCATCGAGCCGCCTTTCACGCCCGAAGCGACTGTCATGGGACGCGCGGGCAATCATTACGAAATTGCGCGGCGGGCGCTTGACCGCGCCGTGTCAACGCTGCGCGGCAGTGACAACCATTTTGAACTGATTGGTGACATCATCGAAGGCGCGCCGAAACAAGTGCTGTTGGACGAGGCTGAAGCGTGGGGCGCGGATTTGCTCGTGGTCGGTTCACACGGGCGGCGTGGGCTGGATCGTTTCCTGCTTGGCTCGGTTTCGCAAGCTGTGGCGTTGCACGCGCCGTGTTCGGTGGAAATTGTGCGCGTCCCCCTGTCACAAGCCGCATTACAAACGAAAGCGGCAGGAGCAGAGCATTATGCGTAAGGCGGGTTTGACGACAATTGAACAGGTCATGAATCAACCGCGGAACCGTTTTTCAGGCAAATCGGCGGCGGTGGGGTTATGCCTGCTGTTATTGCCTGCGGGTTTCACTGCTCCGGCCGCACTGGCGCAAGCTTTGCCCGCCGCGCTGGCGACACCGCAAGGCGCGGCGGAGGCGGTTCGCATCAAGACGGAAATGGTCTCACTGACGGTAAGTGTCATTGATGAGGAGGGACGGCATTTCACCGGTCTGGACAGCAAAGCATTTACCGTCTTCGAGAATGGCGTCGCCCAGGAAGTGAGTTTTTTCAGCCTCGCCGACGGCCCGGCCTCGGTCGGCATCGTCTTTGATTTCTCGAATTCCATGACAGGCACGCGCCTCGCACACGCGCGAACGGCGCTCGCCCGTTTCGTCCAAACAAGTCACCCGGACGACGAGTATTGCTTGATCGGATTCAACAACAGGGCGCAATTGTTGTTAGAACGCACGCGCGACGCCGAAGCCTTGTTGCGCCGCGCTGACGGCCTGACGCCACGCGGCCATACCGCGCTTTACGATGCGATTGCGCTGGGACTAGCACAAGCTCGGCAAGGCCGCCACGCCAAACGGGCGCTCGTCATCATCAGCGATGGCGAAGACAATCATTCGCGGCTCGGCTTCAATGCATTGCGCCGCCTGGCGCTGGAAGCCGACGCCAGGATTTATGCCATCGTGATCAGCGATTTCTTTTCGCTGCGCAAACCCGGCGAACGACTGAGTGAACTGGCAACCGCGACGGGCGGCAGCGTTCACTATCCCGCCAATGCCGAACGAATGAACGAAGCCTTTGAGCAGATCGCGCTGCAACTGCGCCAGCACTATTCGCTCGGCTATCTGCCAATGAATTTCAGCGCCGACGGCAAATGGCGCAAGCTGAAAGTGAAAGTCGCGCCGCCGCCGGACACGCCCAAGCTGGTGGTACGCAGCCGCGCGGGCTATTACGCCAACGCTGACCGCGCAGCCCGTGAACGCGGTATGGCGGCGCTCGATAACGATTGAGCGAAAGCGCGAAAGGGGAGCGGCTTACTTGATTATTTCGGCGTCGCTGTCAGTGCGCTTGCCCTGCATGCGGGCACGCCGGCGCAGCCAACTTAGGCCAAAGGATCAAGACCCTCTGTGGCTAAAACTCAGCGGGTCTTTTCTGTTTGGCTGCCCTATTACCGTGGGAGATTTCGTTAATGGATTTTGCCTTGTTTCCCATCACCGATTACTGGTGGGCCTATGTCGCCTTTACGGCCTTCGTGCTGCTGTTGCTCGCGCTCGACTTGGGTGTCTTTCATCGGCAAGCGCACGAGGTTTCATTTCGTGAAGCGGCGGGCTGGACTGTGGTCTGGGTGGCGTTGGCGCTAGCCTTCAACTTTGGGCTTTATCAATATGCGCTCTGGAAATTTCCACAAGACCCGCGCTTGCTGGCGCTGCCAGGCTTTAACCCCGACGCGGCGGCCTGGCAGATGGCGCTGGAATTCCTGACCGGCTACGTGGTCGAAAAGTCACTGGCCATAGATAACATCTTTGTTTTTGTCGTGCTCTTCGGCTTCTTTGCGATTCCGGCGAAGTACCAGCATCGCGTGCTCTTTTACGGCATCCTCGGCGCGCTCGTGTTGCGGGCCGCATTCATCGCGCTGGGATCGGTGCTGATGCAATATCACGCGGTCATCATCGTCTTTGGGCTGTTCCTGATCTTCACTGGCGTGAAGATGATGTTTGCGCCCGAAAAGCAGTTAAACCCGGAGGCGAACATCGTCATTCGCCTGTTTCAGCGCTTCGTGCCGGTGACGGCGCAATTGCATGGCGAACGTTTCTTTGTGTGGCTGAACGGCGCGCTGCACGCGACGCCATTGTTTGTGGCGTTACTGTTTCTGGAACTAACCGACGTGATCTTTGCAGTGGATTCCGTCCCGGCGATCTTTGCCTTGACGAAGGAACCGCTGTTGGTTTTTACCTCAAATATGTTCGCGATCCTCGGATTGCGCGCGATGTACTTCATACTGGCGGGCGTGCTGGGTAAGTTCCACTTGCTGAAATATGGGTTAGCGGCAGTGCTGATTTTCGTTGGTTTGAAGATGGCTTGGTTGAACGAATGGTTCGGCGGCAAGTTCCCGATTACATGGTCGCTTGGCATCATTGGCGCGCTCATCGGCGGGGCGGTCGTGCTTTCGTTGCTCGTCGAAAAAGGCCGGCGGCCGGGTGGCGCACTGATTGAACGGAGCTAGGACGTAGCAAGTGACATAAGCCGACAGCTTGCAGGTTGGCTGAGCCTCAGTTGTAGTGGCGCGTGCTGCACGAGTCGCGTTGATTCCAGCCGAAGCCGCCAGTCACCTTGTCAAAAAGTCCCGGCGTGAGATAGCGCTGGGCAATGCTGATCCGCAGTTCATTTGAGCTGGGCGGACTGCCAAAACGGTTTATTTCATTTGTCCCGTGCCCCACTTCAGCGCATTGACGATCATCGTCTGATACCAGTCGGTCGTCCACACATCGGGGCGATGACCCATTGCGTTGTACATCACTTTGCCTTTGCCGTAGTCGTGCCACCAGACGAGCGGAAAATCTTTGGCTTCGACACCCTTGCGTGTCATGTCGGTTTTGCTTTGGTCGAGGCTCACCAGTACGTGCGTCTTGTCGCGTCCGATGAAATTCTTGATCTGATAAATCTCTTCTTTCATTGTCCAGCCGTCCGGCAGATGACGCGACACCGGATGCGACTTGTCTTCGGTCTTGAGCGTGACTTCGATGTTTTCCGTCCACGGATGCTGGTTGAAATAACCGCCGATCATCTGCCCGTACTCGGCCCATTTATAAAACGTGTCGGTCGCGCTATGAATCCCCAAAAAGAACTTGCCGGACTTGATCCAGTCAAGCAGCGCGGTCTTTTGCGCGTCTGACAGCGGCAATTCGCCCGTCGTGTAAAAGATGATGGCATCGTAATTTTTCAGGTTCAGCGGTGTGAGGTATTTCTCGGCCATCTGCGTGAGCGTGACCTCAAAGCCGTTCTTCGCGCCCAAGGTTTCCACCAACTCTTCAGCCAGATGCAATGAAGCGTGGCGGAAGCCTTTGGATTGCGTGACGAACAACACGCGTTTGTGGCCTTTGGTCTGGGCGTAGACATTTGTATAACAGCCGAAACTCAGCGTTGTCGCCAACGCCAGCAGCAACGTCACACGTGACAGCGTAGCGGTGCAATTGATCTGCATCTTGCATTCCTCGTCGTTGAAATTGGTTTGAAAGCAGTGATGGAAGAGCGGACGGAAGGCAGTGTAGCCGAGGGGGAAAAGTTTGGGAAGGATTGTGCGGATAGGCAAACGGGGCCACTAAGTCGCTTGTATGTTCGACAAGCTGCCAGCTTGTCGAAGTCCCGGCTGTTAACCCAATGGACTAACGGCCACGCTTCGACAAGCTGGCAGCTTGTCGAACAACCCGGTCGCTACCGCTCCTTGGACCGCCGCGACAGCTTGCCTGAACGCTAGCCAAGTTGCTTGCGAAAGCGCCACGCACTGATGCCCACCAGCACGATGGCGAAACCCACCAGCGCGCCGAAATGCGGCCAGAGCACGTCGAGGCCCGCGCTTTTGAGCAGAACCCCGCGCGCGATGCTGGCGAAGTGGCTGATCGGATTGAAGAGCGTGAACGGTTGCATCCATTCCGGCATCGCCTCGATGGGGGTCGTCGCGCCCGACAGCATCGAGAGCGGCGGATTGACGAAGAAGCTCATCAATTGCGCCTGCTGTTGCGACTTGCTGAACGTCGCCAGAAACGTCCCGATGCCAATGCCCGCCAGCACGCACAGCATTCCCGCCGTGAAGAGCAGCAGCAAGCTACCGCGCAACGGCAAGTCGAAGACCAGATACCCGGCTGTCAGACCGAGCACGATCTGGGTCGAGAGCAGCACGAAGAGCGGCGCAATCTTGGCGGTCACGATTTCGGCGGCTTGCGCCGGGGTCATCAGCAATTGCTCGATGGTGCCCGCTTCTTTCTCGCGCACCAACGCCGACGATCCGATAATCGAACCGTTGAGCACCAGCAAAATGCCGATCACGCCCGTCACGATGAACCACGCGCTTTGCAAGCCCGGATTGAAGAGCAAGGCGACGCGCGCGACGAATTGTCCGCGTGCGCTGCCCCCCGAAGTTTGTAACGAAACCGCCTGTGCCGGTTGCGCCAGCCGTTCATTGAGCGCGGCAATGATGCGCGCGGCGTAGCTGCCGGCAATGCCCGCCGTGTTGGAATTGACCGCGTCGAGCAGCAACTGAACCGGCGCGGTTTCCTGCCGCGCGCGCAGCTTGGCGAAATCGCTGGGCACGACCAAACCCGCATCCAGCTTGCCCGCGCTCAGCGCCTGGCTCAGCTCGGCAGTTGAGCCGTAAGCAGCCGCGAGTTGAAACGAATTGCTCTCGACAAAGGCCGATACCAACTCGCGGCTGGCCGTGCTGCGGCTCTCATCCACCACGCCCAGCCGCAAGCCCGTCACATTTGGATTGAGCGCAAACCCGAAGATGACCAGTTGCAGTGTCGGCGGCAGGATCAACGACACGACCAGCTTTTTGTCCGATTTGATCTGGCGCAATTCTTTCAAAAACAGCGGCCAGAGACGCATGGCGCGAATTCTATTGATGAAACTTTGCATGAATCCTCCAAACGAGATGCTAGATGCTGGATGCTAGATGCTAGATGCTGGATGCTAGCATCCAAATTCTTCGCTACTTGTTGAAGGTTAGAGGTTGGGAGCTAGCATCCAGCATCTAGCATCCAGCATCTTTCTTAAGCGTCAACCTGCATTAGGCGCATCTTTTTCCACGCCTTGAGAAAGTAAAGCGCGCCGAGCAGCGCCAGCATCAACGGCGCATACCACACGGCGGGCCAGCCGCCGCCGCGCACAAAGCCGTCGCGCACCAGTTCGATGAAATACCGCGCGGGCACAATCGCCGAAATCCAGCGGATGCCTGCCGGAATGTTCGAGACCGGGAAGATAAATCCCGACAGCAGGAATGACAGCAGAAACTGCACGCCCGCGACCGCCTGAATCGCCGCCGCCTGATTCGGAATCGAGACGCCGACCATCACGCCGAAACAGGCGTTGCAAAACAGATACAACACCGTGCCCACCAACAACGGCGTCGGATCGCCCGCGATCTTCAGATCAAAGAGCGGAAACGCCACCAACAACGCCAGCGCCCACTCGGCCACAGCGATAATGAAAAACCCGGCGATCTTGCCCAGCAGGAATTCGTGCGCCGAGATGCTCGACACATACACTTGCAGGATCGTTTTCTGCTCGCCTTCGCGCGACATCGCCAGCGCCGCCAACAGGGGCGGGAAGAGCGCCAGCACGACTGCGAATGCGCCGGGGCCGATGAACTTTCTCGCCGAACCGCCGGGGTTGTACCACATCCGCGTTTCAGCCTTGATGGCGGGCTTGACCGCAGATGCGCCGCTGCGTTGCGCCGCGAAAGCGTTGGTAATGGAAACCGCCTGTCCGCGCATCGTGTTGGCGGTGTTGGCGTCCACCGCGTCCATCAGCCATTGCACTTCGACCGTCTGGCCGCGCAAATAATCGCGCTCGAAATGTTGCGGGATCACGATCACCGCGCGCGCCTGCTCTGAAGCCAACGCGGCTTCGGCGGGCAATTGCGAGGGCACGACGTGAAAGGTAAGCGAGGCATTCAACGCCTCTGCGTACTGGCGCGACAGCGGCGTGCGGTCGTAATCCTGCACGACGACCGGGATGCCTTTGACCGACAGCGACAACGCCGTGCCCAGCAGCGCCAGCAAAATCAGCGGCAACACCAGGGCCAGCGCGACGGTCAGCCGGTCGCGAAAGGTTTGTGTCAGTTCTTTGCGCGCTTGCGCGATGATGCGTTTCATAATTCCTCTCCTTGCTTGCTTCGTTTTGCTTATTGAGCTTTTCAACCGGTCAGGAGGAGAGATTACGGAACAAACGGAAATAACCGAACAAACGGAAGAAGAGTGGCAAATCATTAGGACAGCTTTCTGTCTGTTCCGTTATTTCCGTTTGTTCCGTAATCTCGCTTTGCCTCCCCCAATTGGGAATCGCGTTTGTTGGGCCACCGGCGAGACTTCGCGTCAATCTTCGCTCGCCACCTTGCCAACCTTGCGCGCCTGCTCGACGACCGCGATGAAAACGTCCTCCAGCGAAAAGCGTTCTTCGTGCGCCTGTGTCACGGTGATGCCGTTGTTGCGCAGTTGCCGCTGCAACCTGCCGATGCCCAGCTCCGCCGCTTCATCCACGATCACGTGCAAGCGGTCGCCAAACAACGACACGCGCCAACGCTCCATTTCGCCTTTCAGCAAATCGGCGGCTTGCTGCGGTTGATCGGTGAGCAACTCGATCAGGTGGCCGGATTGCGCGGCCTTGATGCCGGTGGGCGTGCCTTCGGCGACCAGTTCGCCCGCGACCATGAAGCCGAGCCGGTTGCACTGCTCAGCCTCTTCCAGGTAATGCGTCGTGACCAGCACGGCGACGCCGCGATCCGCCAGTTGATTGATCATCCGCCAGAACGCGCGCCGCGCCAGCGGGTCAACGCCAGAGGTCGGTTCGTCCAAAAACAGCACGCTCGGCTCGTGCATCAGCGACGCGCCAAAGGCCACGCGCTGTTTCCAACCGCCGGGCAACTTGCCCGTCACCATGTCGCCGTGCCCGGCCAGGCCCGAAAATTCCAGCACCCAGCGTTTCTTTTCTTCGCGCTCTTCGGGTGGCACCTGATACACGCCCGCAAAGAAATCGAGGTTGTGGTTGATGGTCAGGTCGTCGTAGAGCGAAAACTTCTGCGACATATAACCGATGCGCTGGCGCACGAAGCTCGAACGCAAGCTGCCCCGTTCGCCCGCCAGTTCCATCTCTCCGCTTGACGGCGCGAGCAAGCCGCAGAGCATTTTGATCGTCGTCGTTTTGCCCGCGCCGTTCGCGCCCAGCAAGCCGTAAATCTCGCCGTACTTGACCTCGATGTTGACGCCCTTGACCGCGTGGAAATCACGAAAGCTCTTGCGCAAATCGCGCGCGCCGATGGCAATCGCGTCTGCCGCGCGCTGGCGGAATTGCCGCCGTTGCGGGAAGGGCGCGGCTTTCATCTCGCCATTCAATTCGCGCAAGACAGAGACGAAAGCATTTTCCAGCGTGGGCGCGCCCGAGCCGACTTCGAGCACTGCGATGTCTGCCGCACTCAGCGCCGTGCGCGCCAATTCCTCACCACGCGCGGCATCGCTGACCATCACGTCCAAGCGGTCGCCGAAACGCTGCACGTCCGTGATGCCTGCGACTTCGCCCAACACTTCTTCGGCTTGGCTCAGCTTGGCGGCGCGCACTTCCAGCCGTTGCAGCCCCAGATTGTTGCGAATCTCGGCGGGCGTGCCGGTTTGGTGAATCACGCCATCGTGCATCAACGCCACGCGCGTGCAGCGTTCGGCTTCGTCTAGATACGGCGTCGCCACGACGATGGTCATGCCGTTGATCGAAAGGCTCGCCAACGTGTCCCAAAACTCGCGGCGCGAAACCGGATCAACGCCTGTGGTCGGTTCGTCCAGCAGCAAGACTTTCGGCTCGGTGATCAGCGCGCAGGCCAGCGCCAGCTTCTGTTTCATCCCGCCGCTCAGCTTGCCCGCCAGCCGGTCGGTGAAGCGATCCATGTCAAACAGCTTCAGGTAATGCAGCCCGCGCTCTTTGATTTCGCGGTTGGACAGCTTGCGCAGTTGGCCGACGTAGCGCAGGTTCTCGGCCACGCTCAAATCCTGATAGAGACTGAACGCCTGCGTCAGATAGCCGATTTGCGCACGGGCCGCGCGCGCCGTCTGCCCGAAGAGCGTGACTTCACCCGCCGTCGCTTTCATCACGCCGCCCAGAATCTGAAAGATCGAAGTCTTGCCCGCGCCGTCCGGCCCGATTAGCCCGAAGATTTCGCCGCGTTGGATGGCGAGTTCGACACCGCGCACGGCTGCAAAGTCGCCGTAGCTTTTGTGTAGGTTGCGAATGTGGATGGCGGTTTCTGTTGCAGGCCAATTCACCGGTAGCAAGTTTTGCTCGGCGTAATCTGATTTAATTGCGAGAAATGCACTCATAATTGCTTGCCCTTAAAACTCTGACTGCTCTTGAAGCCCCAACGGGGCGCGATATAACAGCCCAGGGCAACGCCCTGGGTTCATTGGCGAATACATTGAAAGCCCTGAAGGGGCGCAATAAACACCTACTATTTCGCCCTTTCAGGGCTTTTCTGTGTGGGGCTACGTCTTCCCAGGGCGATGCCCTGGGCTTTCCGATTACGCCCCGTTGGGGCTTTCGACCCTGCCGCTTTCAACCCTACCGATTCGTCGCCACCCACTGATTGCCTTCGACCAACACTTCGCCATCGGCGGGCATGCCCGGTTTGGCGAAACCTTGCGGGTTGGCGAGTTGCAACTTCACGCCGACGACTTGCTTGATGCGGTCGTCGCGGAAGTAAGTGTTCTCCGGCGTGAACGACGCTTGCGGGTCAATGCGCGCGACGATGGCGTCCAGCGGTTGTTTGGCGTTCGAGTCCAAATAAACACGCGCGGCTTGCCCGGTGCGCACGCGGCCAATTTCGCCTTCGGGAATGAAGGCGCGCAGGTAAATCTGATCGGGATTGAGAATCGTCAGGATCGCAGAACCAGGCGCGACGATTTCGCCAGGTTCCGCCGAGCGCGTCGCCACGATGCCCGCGAAGGGGGCGACGATTTGCAGGTCGCTGCGATTGGCTTCGGCTTCCTGCAACTCGGCGCGATAGCGGGCGGCTTCGGCGGCGGCGGACTGAATATCGGATTGCGCCTGGCGAATCTGCTGTTCGACGGCGGTGGTTTGGGCCGTGCGAATCGCGGGGTTATCCAGGTTCGCTTTGGCCGCCAGCAACGCGCCGCGCGCGGCTTCGACCTGTTTGCGCGCGGCTTGCACCACGGCGGTATGCGCGTCGAAGGTGTTGCGCGCCTGTTCGCCGTCGCGCGCGGGCACGTCGCCTTGCGCCGCCAGCGTGCCATAGCGTTCGGCATCCGCTGCCGCCTGTTTGTGATCGGCTTCGGCGCGGGCCAGCGAAGCTTCGGCGGCGGCGACGTGTGCTTGCGCCTGACTGACGCGACCTTCGGCATCCACGCGGGATTGGTTGATGCCGAGACGGCTTTGTTCCAATTGCGCCTGCAAAACAGGGACCTGTTGACGCGCGGCTTGCAGCTTGGCGTCGGCCTGCGTCACGTTCGATTGCGCCTGGGTGACGCGGGCGTTGAGTTGGTCATCGGTGAGCGTCGCGATAACTTGCCCGGCTTTGACGTGATCGCCTTCGCGCACGGTGATTTCGCGGATGCGCCCAGAGGTCTTGGCCGCGATGACGGCATCATCGCTCTCGATGCGTCCGGTCACGGCAACGATTTCGCGCGGGCCGGATGGTTTGCGGAAGTAGTACCAGGCCGCTGCCACGCCCGTGAGTAAGGTCAACGCGAGAATGGCGCGGGCGGCTTTCGCCTTGTGTGATTTGCCTGCGGTGTTGTTGCTGTCGGTCATAATTTTGCTCCTTCTGCTGTCTTGATTCTGTTGTTTTGCCACAGAGGCACAGAGGCACAGAGCAAGAAAATAGTCTTGCCCCGTCTCGCCTTCCTCTGTGTCTCTGTGCCTCTGTGGCGCATCTCTTTGTGATTGTTACCGGCGGCTGACCAATGCGACGTTGTTGTTGGTCAGCGTGGTTGAAAGCGCGCGCTGCATCTCGGCGACGGCTTTCGTGTAATCGGTGAGCGCCTTCAACTCGCGTCCGCGTGCCGACGACAAAGCGTTTTGCCGATCCAGCACGAAGAAGTTGGTGGATTGCCCGGCGTCGAATTTGCGCTGCTCGCTTTGCGCTTGCAGTTCGGCGTTGACGCGCGAATTTTTGGCGGCTTCGACACGGCGCTTGGCGGTTTCGATTCCTTGCACGGCGTTGCGCACTTCGCCTTCGATCTGCTGTTCCGTGCGTTGGCGTTGGGCGTCGAGTTGCTTGCCTTCGACCAGCGCGCGTCCGTAATTCGCTTTGGCCGTGCGGTTGCGCAGCGAAAGGTTGAAAGTCACGCCGGCGCGGAAAGCGCGGTACTCGTTGCGAAAGAGATTCGCCGCGTTCTGGCCGTAACCGCCGATGAATTTCTCAGGCGTTGCGCCAAACGAAAACGGCGGCAGCGGCGCGAGGCCAGCAACTTGCGACAGTTGATTGACGCGGTCGAAAAGCAGTTGATTGCCCGCAACAATCGGGTTGGTTTCGGTGCGTTCTTTGCCCGCCAAGCCATACGTGCCGTAGCTGGCGAAGAAATCAATCTGCGGCTTCGTTTGGTTCTTGAAATACGCCACATCCACTTTGTTCAGCTCGCCGCGCAAGCGGTACTGCTCCATCTCCGGGCGATTGGCGAAGGCCAGGCGCAAGGCGTCTTCAACCGGCAGCGCGGCGTCGTGGTTGATCTGCGGTTGTTCGGCAGGAACCAGGGCGGCGCTCCATTGTTCGGTCGCACCCGCAGGCAGCAGCAACAGCTTCAGCGCGTTTTCGGCGCGTTGGATGGCCTCGATGGCGGCTTCGGCTTCGTCGGTGCGGCGTTCGACTTCGACGCGGGCGGAGACGACATCCGCCGGGGCCAGCGTGCCTTGCTTGGCCAGGCGTTCGTTGTGTTCGAGTTGCGTCTGCGCCAGTGCGACCGATTCGCGTTTGATGTCGGCATCGCGGCGCGCAAAGACCAAATCCCAGTAGGCGCGTTCGGCCTGCGCGATGATCTCGATGGCGCGTTGGCGGAACTGACTGTCGGACAGGTCTAGGCGTTTGCTGGCAATGCGCAGTTGACGGCGCGCCGCGTCAATCTTGCGGTTGCGCAAGAGCGGCTGGGTGAATTCAACCGTCAACTGCGAAGTGAATTGCGGGTTGAGCGCATTGAACAGGTTTTGGCTCGTCGTGCGGCTTTGGTCGTAACTGAGATTGACGTTGCCGCCTTGCCAGGGCAGTTGTTGCGCGAGCTTGGCCGCGCCGCTGAAATCGGTCGTGCGTAACTTGCCGTTCTCGCCGCCCGCCAGGATCGAAGCGACGGGCGTGGTTTGCCGGTCGTAAAAATAGCTGCTCGACAGCGTCGGGTCGTAGAAGCCTTTGGCCGCGCGCAAATCCTGTTCAGAGAGTTGCGTGTTGAGTCGTTCGATCTCGATCTCGCGGTTGTTTTCGAGCGCCATCGTCACGGCTTCGCGTAGCGTCAACAGCGTTTGTTTGTCGGCCTGGACGCCCGCGCGTTGAATGGGCGCGGGTGTTGTTGCCTGAACCGTCGGCAACGGAAGCTGCGCCCAGGTGGATTGGGTGGACATTACGGCGAGTAACGCGGCCAGCACGCCGTGATGCAATTGTTTCAGCTTGGTGTTGAACATAAATTCTCCCTCCTCAATGAATCCAACTTCGTTGCTTATAGACAGAGCTAACGCCAAGAGCGGCAACTTTCGCCGCTGCCCGCTGCCTTCGTTTGTTTGTTTCGGTAGCCTTATTTTCGGTAAGCCCTACTCGGTAAGTTCGACTGTGTCCGTGTGGCCGGACAAGCGCCGCATGATCTGTTCAACCAGGGCGCGCATCTGGACATCGGCGGCGATGAGTTTGACTTGGGCTTTTGCCATCGCCAGCAATAACTGTTTGCCCGCGTCGTCTACAAAGGTGACTTCGGATAAATCCAAGTTGACGGCCAGCGGTTGCGGCGTCGCCATGGTGTAATGCCAGCAGCGTTCCAACTCCGGCGTCCATTCGCCCGCCAGCCGGCCCGCCAATTTGAAGGTCAGTGCCTCCTCGTCTCGTTGTTCCGTAATCTTCAACATCGTTTTCTCCCACGTTCGTCTTATGATTCCTTCTCCTGCTTGATTCTCTTTGTTTATCTCCCGCTTGCTTCATCAACGCACGTAACCCGCCGCCGTCCGGGCCGCCGCATAAGCGTCCAGGGGCGAAAGCAGCACGATCAACATCCAGAGCGGCAGGGTGATCAACGTGCAAAGCAAACGCTGAAAGCTGCGGCTGGAATTCGGCGCGGCGGTTTTAGCCGCCAGGCTTTCGGTGACAACCTTGAGCAATTGGCCCGAATAAGTTTGAAACGCGCCGGTTTGCACGTCCAGCGGCTTGGTTTCGCTCTCCGCCAAATGGATCAGTTCGGTGACGGTGGCGTAGCGGTTGAGTTGTTGTGCGCCGCAATGGCGGCAGTATTTGTCGCGTTTGCGCACGCCGGTCGCGCAAGCGTGACATTGGTGATCTATCGGTTCTGTTACTGGTCTCGCTGTCATAACGTTGTCTCTTCCCGTCTAGCGTTCTTTCGTTGCGATCTCGGTGCGACGGCCAGCCCTAGTGCAAACGCATTGCCAGAGCCGGGGAAAAAGTTTCAGCAACGCAGTAAGCGCCCGCAAGGAATAAGGTTGTTTCGATTTTGGAGAAGGCTTATGGCTGCGTGCCGAGGGTGAGTGCCGATGGTGACGAAGCCGACATTTCGGCAAGTGCCGAAATGTCGGCACGAAACAGTACCGCGCGCGTGAGCAAGCGGAGTCGTTACGTTGAGTCCATTGGATATGAGTTGCGAAAGCCGCTTGCTCACGCGCGCGGTACCGCACCAGAGTTGAGCGGCAGCGATGTCGTTCTAACGCATAATGCCGAGCTTTTGCATGCGGGATTGCAAGGTCGTGCGTTTGAGGCCGAGCCGGGCCGCCGCGCCGTTGGGGCCGCCGATGACCCAGTTGGTTTCATTCAACGCGCGCAGGATGTGTTCGCGTTCGGCAGATTCCAACGTCGGCAGCGCCGCCGCGCTGACCGGTTCGTCGGTTTTCAATTCCGCCAGCGAGACTTCCAGATCAGAGCCATGCGTCAGAATCACGGCGCGTTCGATGAAATGTTCCAACTCGCGCACGTTGCCGGGCCAGTGATAGGCGGTCAGCGCGGCCATCGCTTCGGACGGAATCGCGGTGATCGGCTTTTTCAACCGGCGCGCGTACTTTTGCGTGAAGAAGCGCGTCAGCGCCGGGATGTCTTCGCGGCGTTGGCGGAGCGGCGGAATGGTGATGGGGAAGACGTTGAGCCGGTAATACAGATCGCTGCGGTATTTTCGCTCGGCCACCATTTGTTCCAAATCGCAGTTGGTGGCGGCGATCAGGCGCACGTCTACGCGCTGGGTGCGCGTGCTGCCCAGGCGTTCGAATTCCTGCTCCTGCAATACGCGCAGCAGTTTGGATTGCAGTTCGAGCGGGATGTCGCCGACTTCATCCAGCAGGAGCGTGCCGTGGTTGGCCAATTCAAAACGCCCGATGCGTTGCGCGATGGCGCCGGTGAACGCGCCTTTCTCGTGGCCGAAGAGTTCGCTTTCGAGCAAGCCGGTCGGAATCGCAGCGCAATTGATTTTGACCAGCGTGCGTTCGCGCCGCGTGCTGAGATGGTGAATCGCGCGGGCGATGAGCTCTTTGCCGGTGCCGGTTTCGCCGCGAATCAAGACGGTGGAATCGGTGGGCGCGACGGTTTCGACCTGTTTGAGGATGCGCCGGAACATCTGACTATCGCCGACCAACTCTTCAAAGTTGTTTTGCGTGCGGATTTCATCTTCCAGGTAAAGCTTCTCGCTGGTCAGTTTGTTCTTGAGCGCTTCGATTTCACGAAAAGCCAGCGCGTTTTCGACCGCCAGCGCGACTTGATTGGCGACCTGGCAAAGCAGTTCTTTTTCATCTTCGTTGAGATTGGCTTCAGGATAACTGGCAACCGCGAGTGTGCCGAGCTTACGGCCGTGCGCGATCAATGGGACGACGCCGCCAGACTTGAGACCGGCGGCGCGGAAGCGTTTGCTGAAATCCGACTGAAAGCGTCCCTCGTCAATCCGGTCGTGGAAGATCGGTTGCCCCGTGGTGAAGGCCGATCCGCTGAGCGAGCTTTCGAGCGGAATCAGCGTCCCCTCTTCAATCGCAAACTGCTGGTCGAGCGAATCGTAGGCGTAGGCCCGCAACTGCTTGGTGTCGGGATCGTAAAGCGCCAACCCCACCACGTCGTGTCGCGAGAGGCGGCGCAGCGAGGCCGAAATGACTTGGAGCAGGCTGCGCAGATCAAGCTGCGCCACCATCGCGTTGTTGATTTCGAGCAGCAGTTGCCGGCGCTGTGATTGCCGCTTGGCTTCTTCCTCGGCTTGGCGGACGCGTTCGTAGTTGAGGGCGTTTTCGACGGCAATCGCGATTTGTCCGGCAATCTGCATGAGCAATTCGCCATCGGCCTGCGTGAAGGCGTTCTCCGTTTTGCTCGCAATCGTCATCGCGCCGATCACACGGTTCTGCCGCAACAGCGGCACTGAACAACTCGACCGCAAGCCCTGTTCGACCGAACGCTGGACGATGTCCGAAGAAAACCGCCGCGCACCTTCGGCCCCTAGAATCACCACTTGCTTGGAGGTCACGGCCAACCCGGCAGGTGTGCTGTCGAGCGGCACCAGCATTCCTTCCTCAAGAAAGCTCAGGCCCGCGACACGTTCCAGCGCATAGGCGCGTAACTCATTTTTTTGTTCGTCATAAAGGCCCATGACGGCGAAATCGTGCCGGAAAAGGCCGCGCAAACTTTCAGAGACGGCGCGAAAGAGGGCAGACAAATCAAGCGCCGAGGCGGTGGCGTTGTTTACTCTGAGCAGCAATTGCACGCGGTCGGATTGGCGATTTGCTTGCTCTTCGGCTACCCCCGCGCGCTCGAAATTCAACGCATTCTCGACGGCAATCGCGATCTGGTTGGCGATGTGGCAGAGCAATTCCTGGTCGGCTGCTGAAAAGGCGTCTTCGTGGAAGCTGCCGACGCCGAGAAAGCCGAGTTTCTTGTCGTGTGCAATCAGCGGCACCACACCGCCCGACCGGATGCCCGCCTCCATCAAACGCCGGTCGAATTCGGAAGTGAGAAATTCAGGGTCATACTTATTGAGAAACACCGGGCGACCGGAATGAAACGCCAGTCCGCCCACCGTGCCTTCGAGCGGCATCAACATGCCTTCCGGGATGGGCGGCAGGTTGTCGGGCAGGTCGAACAGATAAGCGCGGAACTGGTTGGTTGCGGTGTCATACAGGGAAATGCCCGTGACGTCGTGGTGCAGGACTTCGCGCAACCGAGTCGCCGTGACGCGGGCGAGCGCGCGCAGGTCGAGTTGGGTGACGACCGTATTGTTGATTTCCAGCATCAACCGCTCGCGTTCGAGTTGGCGCGTTACTTCCTGTTCAGCTTTGCGCGCGCGTTCGTAATTGAGCGCGTTCTCGACGGCAATGGCGACTTGCTCGGCAAGCTGCGTGAGCAATTCAACCACGTCATCGGGAAAAACGTCTTCCTGAAAACTTGCCAAACCCAACACGCCAAGTTTGTGCCCGCGCATGATCAGCGGCACACAACCCCCCGATCTTGTTCCTGCTGCCAGCAGCCGTTGATTGAAATCCGAGATGACTTGGTTCTCGCGCGGGCGATTGAAGAAAACGGGTTGCCCGGTGGTGAAGGCCAAGCCGCCAATACTGCCTGCCAAGGGAATGGGCGTTCCCGTTGCAAATGCCTGCATCGTGTCGGGCAGATCGTAAAAGTAGGCGCGCAAGCAATCGGCCTCGGCGTCGTAGAGCGAAACGCCCACCACATCCAGCCGCAACACTTCGCGCAGACAGGCGGAAATGGCGCGCACCAGTTCGCGCAAGTCGAGTTGGGTGACGACGGCGTTATTGATTGCCAGCATCAGCCGCTCGCGCTCCAATTGCCGTTTCACTTCCTGCTCAGCCTTGCGGGCACGCTCGAAATTCAGCGCATTGTCCACCGCAATCGCCACTTGATTGGCGACCTGGATCAACAGCTCTTTATCATCCGCCGAGAAGGCATTTGCGCGTTTGCTGGCGAAGCCCAGCACGCCCAGCTTGCGCCCTTGGGCGATGAGCGGAATGCTGCCGCCGGATTGATACCCGCGTTCATAAATCTGTTTGACCAGCGCGGCGGGAAATCTGACCAGGTCGGGTTCGTCCATGAACACCGGTTGCCCAGTCGTGAAAGCCAATCCACTGGGGCTGCCTTCGAGCGGCAAGGCGACGCCTTCTTCGCGAAACGGATGGCCCGCCGGGTAGTCTGCCGCAAAGATGCGCAACTCGCCGCTGGCCTGATCGAAGAGGCCGACGCCGACGCTGTCGGTGTCCAGCACCTCACAGAGATTCGCTGAGACGACGTGCAGGAGTTCTTTCAGCTCAAGCTGCGACACGACGGCGTTGGTGATTTTCAGCATCAGCCGCAAATGTTCCAGCTTGCGGGCCAATTCCTGTTCGGCTTGGCGGGTGCGCTCGTAGTTGAGCGAATTCTCGACCGCGATGGCGATTTGCCCGGCAATTTGCGCGAGTAACTCGACCTGCTGGGCGCTGAAATGCTCATCCTGCAAACTCATCAGCGACAGCACGCCCAGCGCCCGGTCGTGCGAAAGCAAGGGCAGGCTGCAACCGGATTGAACGCCCTCGGCGCGCAAATGTTGGATCAGCGGCGTGGGCCCGAATTGGTCGAGCATCTGCCGCGTGACCAGCACCGGTTGACGGGTTCTGAAAGCGAGTCCCGACGGCGTGCCTTCCATTGCGAAAGACACGCCGCCGCCCGTCAACGCGCGCTCCGGCAACTCCAGCGCGTGCGCCCGCAATTGATCGCTGGCCGGGTCGTAAACCAGCACCGCGGCAAAATCGTGCTGCGTGACGCGGCGCAGACAGGGCGAAATGATTTGCAAGAGTTCGCGCAAATCCAGCGTGGAGACAACGGCGTTGTTGATTTCCAGCAGCAGTTGCAATTCTTCCGAACGGCGTTTGGCTTCGGCTTCAGCTTGGCGCGCGTGCTCGAAATTCAAGGTATTGTCCACCGCCACGGCCACCAGCTTGCCGACCTGTTGCAGGAAGGCTTGTTGCTCTTCGTTGTAAGCGTTGGCGCGGCGGCTGCCAAATCCCAACACGCCCAGGCGACGGCCCGCCGAGGTCAGCGGCACGGCATAGGCGGTTTGAATTCCGTAAGCGCGCACCTCGGCGACGATTTTGGGATAGCGGGCTTCCAGTTGCGCCAGATCGTTCATCAACAGCGGTTGCTGGTTTTGCCAAACCCAACCGGCGGGAGCTTCCTCAAGCGGCATTTCGGGGATGACATCCGTTTGTGGCAAGACTGCCGAAGCCAGACTGTGCAGCCGCATTACCTGACGCGCTTCGTCATACAGTAAGACGTTGATGCCGTCGGCTTCGACGACGTGCTGTAAGCGCGCGGCCAAATCTTTCAAGAGGGAAGACACGTCTTGATGCGCCGTAATGGCATCGGCGATTTCCAGCAAGACGCGGTATTGCTGGGGCAGGGTCTCAGCGCTTGAAGAGCGGGAATCAGCGCGCATATCGAGTACTGCTTGTTATAGGGTTGTAGGAAGGAAGACAGAGATTACGGAACAGACGGAAATAACGGAACAGACGGAATGGGAACTGGCTTTAGCCGGCTTCTGTTTGTTCCGTTATTTCCGTCTGTTCCGTAATCTCGTTTTGTCTTTGCCTTGCATGAATTCAACTTCTGTTTACGACCGATAGGCTTGCCGCCCGACGCCTTGCACCGGGATGCCTTGCGCGGCGAGCACTTCGTTTTGCAGCGCGAACATGCAGGCCGCCGCCTCATCAATCTTGCGCGTGAAGGCAATCGAACCTTGTAGGATCGGTTTGAGCAAGTCCTTGTCTTGAATGCGCGCCTTTGGATATTCGTGTTCGACGATCAGGAAGGTGTTCGCCACATCCAGTTGCAACAATTCGCGCGCGGCCAACTGATGATCCAGCCAATCCACCGTGCGATTTTGCAGATAGGCCAGCGGGTCATGTTTCGCCGTGCCGGGCAACTCGTGTTCGCACAAGACGACCTGCTTCTTCCAGGCGTTCAGCAAATCCGCCGGATTCGACGAAGGGACGCCGTTGACCATATCGCCGCGCTGCACCGTCTGACCGCCGTAGCCCCACGCGCTGACGCCTTTGACATCGGTCACCTGGCCTTTGACATGGAAGCCGCCGATCAGGAAGTTGTAGCCTTCGTCTTTGAGGTACTGAAAAATCGAGCGCGTGTCCTGGCCCATCAAAATCGCGTGCGACGGGTCGTAGTGAATGCGGAAGACATCCCCGACACCGTGCTTCTCACAAATCTGATGCAGCGCGATCCAGGTGCCCGGCGTGTAGGCGATGTTGTTATGCCAATTGTCGCCCGGCACCCAGCCCGGCATCGGGCACTGTTCGTTGCGGTATTGCAGGCCGCGCTCTTTGGCGTATTGCAGCAGCGGGATGAAGTGCTCTTCAAAATCAATCAGGTTGGCGTCCATGTTCAACTGCTGATTGCGACCGACAAAACCGCAGACGGCTTCGGCGCCCAGCAACACGGCTGCATCCATCGAACGTCTCATGAAGTCGTGTTTGGATTTTCGGGTGGCCGGATCGTGGTGGAGCATATTGTCGAAATAACCGACATCCGAAATGCCGACGTGATTCGCGTCTAAACAAGCGCGCACACGTTTGGCGCGGCTTTCATCGAACGGTTGCCGCAGATCAAGCGTGTTCGCCACTGGATCGAGCATCGCTTCGGGCGGAATGTCGGTTTGGTCGGGATGGACGGCGGCGGAAAGCTGGATGTACTGCACGCCGAGTTCGCGGGCGAATGCGACCCATTCCTCGATGGCGAGATCGGGGTCGGGGTCGCGCTTTTCGCGCGGCGTGAGTTCTTGCAAGGCGGCGGTCAAGACGCCGACTTTCATGAATTTCGGGTCAAATGCTGCGACGGACATGGGCAGAAGCTCCTTCGGATGTGTTGCCAAATTACTGAAAACGAGTTGAATGAATTGCACGATGACCGTGTGCAGAAGGGAAGTTAGGTCATCGCGGCGCAGTGTGCCCGACGCCTTTTGGGGTGTCAAGGTTTGGTATAACCAGCGCATAGCAAGACGGTACCGCGCGCGTGAGCAAGCGGCGATTTGGGAGGGATACCGCTAGCGCAAGGATGACGCACCGCTTGCTCACGCGCGCGGTACCGCCCCAACGTTTTCTATTTCAGACTTGGACACTTAGAATCGCACGCAATGAGCAAAACAACTTGGCAAGTTAAAGAAGCAGAAACCGGCACGCGGCTGGATAAATGGCTGGCGGCGGCGGAACGCCTCAACTCGCGTTCGCGCGCGTTGGCGGCACTGGAAAAAGGGCAGGTCTTCGTCAACGAGGCCGAGCAGTCGGCGGGCGAGGCCGGGCGGCGCTTGCAGCCCGGCGAAACGGTGCGTCTCTGGCTGGATCGTCCGGGCAGCGCGGCGCGGCGCAATTACGCGGGCAGCGGTAAACGCATCGCCGATCTGCATCTGATTTATGAAGACCCGACCTTGCTGGTCGTCAACAAACCGGCGGGGTTGTTGTCGGTACCGTTACCCGCCAAGCCGGATGAGCCTTCGTTATTGGACAAAGTCACGACACACTTACGTGGCCAGGGTTTGAATCGCGCCTTCATCGTGCACCGCATTGACCGCGATACTTCGGGGCTGGTCGTGTTTACGAAAAGCTTCGCGGCGCAGCAGCAACTCAAACACCAATTCGAGCGGCACGAGCCGGAGCGTATCTATTACGCTTTTGTTTACGGCCAGCCACAACCAGACAAAGGGATGTGGCGCGATGAATTGGTTTGGGATCAGGAAGAGTTGAGGCAGAAGGTGGCGAGTGGCCCCGCTAGCAGTAAGCAGGCGGAAAAGCAGGAAGCCGAATGCCAGTATCGTGTGCTGGAAAAATACGCCGAGGCCGCGTTGGTCGAGGTCAGTCTGATCACCGGCAAGCGCAACCAGATTCGCATCCAAGCCGGTTTGCGCGGCCATCCGCTAATTGGCGAGCGCCAGTACGTCTATCAGCACAAACCCGCCGTCAAGCTCGAATTCCCGCGCCAGGCCCTGCACGCGCTGCGGCTGAGTTTTCGCCATCCGCAAGATGGCCGTAAAGTGAAGTTTGAAGCGTCGCTGCCAGCGGACTTGCAAGGCTTGCAACAGCGCTTGCAAGCCAGCCGCGCTGCTTGATCAATAGCCGCCGCGCAGTTTCAACTTACTCAGGATTTGCTGGGCCGCGTCACGCGCCGCCCATTCGATTTGCACTTGCTCGCGGGTCGCGCCGATGGGCGGTTGAGGCATGCCATTTGGTTGCACGGGCATGCCCATGCCAAAGGCGACCTGTTTGCCCGTCTTCGGTTCAAAGACGGTGTAACGCAATTCCAAGCCGTTTGAGGACATGCCCATGCGATCAACTTGCAGTTCAAACAGCACGACATAGACATTGTCGTTATTCTTGGCCACATCCATCGCGTCTTTACGATTCTTGTTACCGCCGGCATCACTGGCTTGCAAGCCGCGCACTTCGCGTTTCAGTTCGTGCGCACAGGCGGCGCGCGCCGTGTCGCTGAAGTAGGACGGGATGCCGATGTCGCCCATGTCCGACATCACTTGAATGCGGGTTTTCAGTTCTTCCGCCTTGGGTTTGTCGCCGTCCTCGGGCGCAACGGTTGATTCGGCCACGGTGCGCGTTTCGGGTTGGTTGACGCCTTGCACGGGTGGCAGCGGATCGGCCTTTTTCTGTTTGCGGCCGGACTGGGCCGACGCCGTGCCGACGAGCAGCAGCAAACAAAAACAGGCGGCAAAAACGAATTGCAGGTGGCGGCGCATAGTTGCTCTCCTTAATTGCAATGGTTGCGGATGTTGATCAGAAGCAGGCGGCGGGATGTTAGTACGATTGCGGCGCGGGCACAATCGGCCCTGACAATCGGCGCAGCATTCGTGACAAGCGCGGGCGTGTTCATTACAATCCGCCGCTTGCTGGGTCGTATCGGTTACGCAGAAATCTGTGACGACTGCTTTTCGTTTCAACCAATCTACTTTCAGGAGAACACTGTGCAAACTGGTTTGAATATTCGTGCTCAAGGCGCGCTTGATCTGGTTTCGCTGGGGGCGCTGATTCATCGGCTCGATCCGGGGATCATCCCCTTCCGCAAAGCCACAACCTGCCAGATTCATGTCAGCGGGGGCGAATTCAACGTGGCGGCCAACTTGGCCGATTGTTTTGGGCTGAAAACCGGCATCGCTTCGGCAATGGTGGATTACCCGATTGGCGAATTGATTGCTGAGCGCGTGAAGGCGATGGGCGTCAAGCCCTTTTACAAACGCTTCGCGCACGATGGCGTGATGGGGCCGAATATGGCGACGGTTTATAGCGACCGGGGTTACGGCGTGCGCGCGCCGGTGGTCTTTTATAACCGCTGCAATGAAGCGGCGGCGCAGCTCAAGCCGGGCGATTTCGATTGGGACAAAATCTTTGCGGGCGGCGTGCGCTGGTTTCACAGCGGCGGCATCTTTGCGGCGCTGTCTGAAACGACTGCCGAGTTGATTATCGAAGGCATGAAAGCGGCCAAAGCGGCGGGCGCGGTGACTTCCTTCGATCTGAACTTCCGCGAAAAGCTCTGGAAGATTTCGGGCGGGCAGGATCGCGCTGTTTCCGTCATCGGGCGCATTGTCGAAAACGTGGATGTGCTGGTCGGCAATGAAGAGGATTTGCAAAAAGGTTTGGGCATCGCGGGGCCGGAAGTTGCCGCGACCTCTAAACTCGACCCGAGCGCGTTCTTTGGCATGATTGATCGCGTCGTTGAGAAGCATCCGCACATCAAAGTCGTCGCCACGACCTTGCGCGAAGTCCATTCAACCAGCCGTCACAGTTGGGGCGCGGTGGCCTGGGTCAACGGGCAGGCGCATATTTCGATGACTTGCGATCTGGATGTCTGCGACCGCGTCGGGGGTGGCGATGGCTTTGCCGCCGGATTCTTCTATGGTTTGTTGACGGGCGAATCGCCCGAAGAAGCGTTGAAACTGGGCTGGGCACACGGGGCGTTGCTGACGACCTTCCCCGGCGACACCACGATGGCGACGGTGGAGCAGGTGCGGGCTTTTGCGCAAGGTGGTTCGGCACGAATCCAACGTTAGTCGGGTGCCGCGCACCGGGTCGCAATCAAGCAGTCGCCGCTTCTTCGGCCCAGGCTGGTGTGAGGCCGTAATACAAAACATCCGGGTCAATATCCGCGCCGTTTTCCCAGCCGATGGTGCTGCCGCTAATTTTGACGGTGCGGAAAACGGCAATGTCATTGCGAATCGGCGCAAAGATCGGGCCCCGCAAATACGGCTCCAGGTTTATTTCTTTTTGTACACCGTTCTGAAATGTGAGGCGCACGTTGAACGCCGTGAGTGGCTCAACGGCTTGCACGCGCATCAGTGGGCCTAAATGTTCCATAGTTTGCCAGATTCCTTTCAGTCAAGCGGTGCGATTTGGGAAAGCTGTTGCTGTTGCCGTGCGAGTTGCCAGTTTTGGCGCAATTCGGCGCGGTGTTGTACTGCCCATTCCACGACCATCGCTTGCGCGCGCCGTGGTAAACCGCCACGCAGTACAGCAAGAGTGTCTATCTCGAAGATCACCTCGTATTCGCCATACTCGGCGTGAAAATGCGGCGGTTGGTGGTCATTGTAGTACATATAAATCACGATGCCGAAAAACTGGCTGATGCGAGGCATACTCCCTCCTGAAATTCAATTGTGTGACTTTTGGGTGGTGGTTTACCCGCTGGGGAGGGGTAAATGAATTTTCCTCTTCCCGCATTGGTTTTGCTGCTTGACGGTGTAAGATTGGGCCATCGTCCAAGAAACTCTCGGACATAACTTTATGGCTAATTGTTTTTAGGAGCAAGCATGAATCCGTTAGTGGAATTGCAAAAGCTGGGACAAAGCATCTGGTACGACAACATCCGCCGCGCCATGCTCGACAATGGCGAACTAGCCGGCAAGATTGCCGAGGATGATCTGCGCGGGATGACTTCCAATCCGACGATTTTTGAGAAGGCTATCGCGGGCAGCACCGATTACAACGAAGGTTTCCGCAAACTGCTTGCCGACAATCAAGGCGTGCAGGAAATTTACGAAGGCCTTGCCATCGAAGACATTCAACGCGCCGCCGATCTCTTCAAACCCGTTTACGACCGTACCGACAAAGTGGATGGCTATGTCAGCTTCGAGGTCTCGCCGCTGCTGGCGCACGACACCGAAGGCACGATTGCCGAAGCCAAGCGACTGTGGGCTGCGTTGGGCCGTCCGAATGTGATGATCAAGATTCCCGCCACGCCCGCCGGCCTGCCTGCGATTCGCGCCGTCATCGGGGCCGGCATCAACGTCAACGTGACGATGATCTTCGCGCTCGAAAATTATGCCGAGGTTGCCGAAGCCTATATTTTAGGCTTGGAAGATCGCGCCGCCGCCGGAGAGCCGGTCACGGGCATCGCTTCGGTCGCCAGCGTCTTTGTCAGCCGCATTGATAGCGCCGTGGACAGCCAACTGGAATTTCGCATCCGGCGTTCAACGGACGAAAGCGAAAAGAAAACCTTGACCGACCTGCTCGGCAAAATTGGGATTGCGAACACCAGGCTGATTTACCAACGCTTCAAAGACATCTTCCACGGCGACCGCTTTGCCGTCTTGAAGGCTCAGGGCGCGCGCGTGCAACGGCCTTTGTGGGCGAGCACGGGCACCAAAAATCCGCAGTATCGCGATGTGCTTTACGTCGAAGCCTTCATCGGGCCGGAAACGGTCAACACGGTGCCGCCCGCGACTTACACGGCCTTCCGCGATCACGGGCAAGTGGCGCTGACGCTGGAAACACAACTGGAGGAATCAAAGGCCATCGTCGCCAAGCTGGCGGAGACCGGCATTGATCTGACGCAGGTCACGCAGCAATTGCAGGATGATGGCGTCAAGGCGTTTGCCGATTCGTTCGAGAGCCTGATGTCGAGCATCACCTCGAAACGCGCGACGCTGACCAGCGGCTTGAGCGAACGCATGACCGCCAGCCTGGGCGTACACGCCAGCGCCGTGACCGACGCCGTCAAGCGGGCCGAGAAAGAGCAATGGGTGCGCAAGATTTGGCGCAAGGATGCCGCTTTGTGGAAGAGCGATGAAACGCATCAGAAGATCATTAAGCAGGCGCTCGGCTGGGTCACGGTGCCGGATTTGCTGGCCGACAATGTGGATGAACTCGCCGCCTTCAGTGCGCGCATCCGCAATGACGGTTTCAAACACGTGCTGCTGCTCGGCATGGGCGGCAGCAGTCTCTGCCCCGAAGTCTTTCGCCGCACTTTCGGCAAACAGCCGGGCTTCCCCGAAATTCACGTGCTCGACAGCACCGACCCGGCGACTGTGGCGGCCTTTGAGGCACGGGTTGAGTTGGAGAAGACGCTGTTTGTCGTAGCGAGCAAATCGGGTTCAACGATTGAGCCGCTGATGTTTTACAAATACTTCATCAGCCGGTTGCGTGAATTGAAAGGCGACAAAGCGGGCGAGAATTTTGTGGCGATCACCGATCCGGGCACGCTGATGCAAAGCATGGCGCAGGGCGATGGCTTCCGCCGCATTTTCCTGAATCCGGCAGACATTGGCGGGCGTTATTCGGCGCTTTCGTATTTCGGAATGGTGCCCGCGGCGTTGCAGGGCTTCGATTGCAAAACCTTGATCGAACGCGCTGAACGCGCGATGCACGCCTGTGCGCCGCCGGTACCCGCCACAGACAATCCGGCGGTGCGTTTGGGCGCGGCTTTGGGTGTGTTGGCGTTGGCCGGGCGGGATAAGTTGACGCTGACGACTGACGCCAGGATTGCTTCGCTGGGCTTGTGGATTGAACAACTCGTCGCCGAAAGCACGGGCAAAGATGGGAAAGGCATCGTGCCCGTCGCGGGCGAGCCGTTGGCCGGGCCGGAGTTGTACGGACAGGATCGCGTCTTTGTGCATCTCAGCATTGGCCCAGTTGAGGCTGAAACGGAAAACAAGCTGGCGGCGCTGGCGGCGGCGGGGCATCCGGTGATTCGCCGCACGCTGACCGATGTGCTCGATTTGGGCGAAGAGTTTTATGTCTGGGAGATGGCGACAGCGATTGCCGGCGCGGTGCTGGAGATCAATCCGTTCGATCAGCCGAACGTGCAGGAGAGCAAGGACAACACCAAGGCGTTGCTAGAAGAGTTCAAACAGAATGGCAAGCTGAGTGAACAACTGCTGGCAGCGACGGGCGCGGGGCTAAACGTTTACGCTGATGCTGCAACGATTGAAGCCCTCGGCGCTGGGAAGACAGCCGAAGACTTCATCACGGCGCATCTCAAACGCGTAGGCGCGAGCGATTACGTTGCGCTGCTCGCCTACATTCAAGAGACCAGTGAACACGAGGCCGCACTGCAAGCGATCCGCACGCAATTGCGTAAGGCCTGGCATGTTGCCGCCACCACGGGGTATGGCCCGCGCTTCCTGCATTCGACGGGGCAGTTGCACAAGGGCGGCGGAGATCAAGGCGTGTTTATTCAAATCACTGCGAGTACGCAGGCGGATGTGCCCTTGCCGGGAGAACTATTCAGCTTTGGCGTGTTGAAACAGGCGCAGGCCCTGGGCGACTTTCAAGCGCTGGCCGCGCGCAATCGGCGCGCGCTCCGCATAGATTTAGGTGACGACATCGCGGGCGGGTTACAAGCCTTGTGGCAGATCGTGCAAGGCCTGAAGTGAAGCGGACGACCTGGCGTAAGTTTCTTGGAGAAGAGTAGGGTGATATGGAAAAACCCAGTATTGATCTAATCGTCTCGGACATAGATGGCACGCTCATCACGTCAGATCACGTCATCACGCCCGCCACCAAGCGGATGGCGTTGGAACTGCGCATGAGTGGCATCCATCTGTGCCTGGCGAGTTCACGCCCACCGCGCAGCATCAAGCCGATAGCGCAGGAGTTGGGTTTGCGCGCACCCTTTGCCGCCTTTAACGGCGCGCTGATTCAATTGCCCGACGATCAAGTCATGGCCGGCAGCGTCATTCCGCCCAACGTGACGCAACGCATCCGGGGGATGGCGATGCTCTTGGGGCTGGATGTGTGGCTTTACGATCAGAAGGATTGGTACGTCAATATGCGCACGCCTTTTGTGGATCGTGAAGCGCAGACGGCCGGTTTCATGGCGCGCACGGATGTTTACATGCAGCAGCTCAAACGCGACAACGTCAAACTGACGGTCGTGGGCACGCCGGATGTCGTCTTGAAAGCACAGGAACGCATTCGTGGCGAAATGGGAACGATGGTGTCGGCTTCGCGCTCGAAACCGCGCTTTCTGGATGTGACCGCCCACGGTTGGGACAAAGCGGCGTTGGTGAAACGGATGGGCACGTTGTTGAACGTGACGCCGGAACATATCGCCGCGATAGGCGACGGCCCCAATGACGTCGGTCTCTTTCGTCAGGCCATCATGAGCATTGCCATGGGGCAGGCCGTGGACAACATCAAACAACAAGCCATCCACGTGACAGCCTCGAATGACGAGGATGGTTGGGCACGTGGGATCGAGCAGTTCATTCTCAGGAGAAAACGTTAAATGGCTACGAGGTTGCTAAATCTGCCCCAGGCCAATGTGCGGGCATACGTGGATGCGGAAGAACTGGCGTTAAAGGCCGCGCATTATTTTGCGCGGCTGGCCGATCAATATGTGATCGGCGACGGCCTGTTCACCGTGGCGCTGTCGGGCGGCTCGACGCCGCAGGCGATGTTCAAGCTGTTGGCGCAGGAGCCGTTTTATTCGACCGTGCCCTGGTCAGAGATTCATTTCTTCTGGGCCGATGAACGCTGTGTGCCGCCGGATCATGCGGACAGTAACTATCGCGCGGCCTATGAACTGTTGCTGTCGAAAGTGCCGGTCAAGCCGGAAAACATCCAGCGCTTTAACAGCGAAGACGCCGAACCCGCGCGCGCCGCAGAGCTTTATTGCCTGCAATTGCAGAAATTTTTCTCTGCCGGGCTGGCGGCGAACCGCACGATCACCGCGCCGATCGCGGCGTTCCCGCGCTTCGATCTGGTGTTGCTGGGGATGGGGGCGGACGGGCATACCGCTTCGTTGTTTCCGGACACGGTGGCTCTCAAGGCGCAAGACCAAATTGCCGTCGCCAATTATGTCCCGCAACTCGCTGCGCGCCGCCTGACCTTGACGGTCGGGTCTATCAACAACGCCCGCAATGTGACCTTTCTGGTCAGCGGCAAGGAAAAGGCCGAGACCTTGCGCCAAGTGCTGACTGGCCCGCCGCGCCCTGACGCCTTGCCCAGTCAACTGATCAAACCTGCCAATGGAACGCTGCTCTGGTTGGTGGATGAAGCGGCGGTGAGCGGTATGGGCAGGTTTTGAAGCTCCTTGCGTGTGACAGTCTGAAATCGGTTTGAACCTGATGCCCGGGGCGTTTGTGCATACGCCCTGCTTTACTCTTTCTGGAGGGACAAGCCATGACTCGCTGGTTTTTGCTGCTCGGCCTGGCGTTAATCGCGCCGCTGTCTCTGCCTGCTCCGCGCGCGGCGCAACAGCCTGCTCCCCAAGTGAAACCCACACCCGCGCCCAAGCCTGGCGCATCACCCCAGACAACACCGCAAACGACCGAGCAAGACAACGTCGTCCGCATCTCGACCCAACTCGTGCAGATTGACGCCGTCGTGACCGACCGCAAGGGCAATCACCTAGACGATCTGCAAGAGGAAGAGTTTGAATTGCTGGTGGATGGTAAGAAACAGCCGCTTACCTATTTCTCGCTCACTAAACTCAAACGCGAAGCGGCTCCCGCCGCCTCTTCCAAAGATGCCAACGCGCCAAAAAATGCCGCGCCCACGACCATGCCCACGCGCAATTTGGAACCGGAGCGAGTGGCGCGCACGATTGCCTTTGTAGTGGATGACCTGGGCCTCTCGTTTGAAAGTACGGCCTACACGCGCGACGCGCTGAAAAAATTTGTCAGCCAGCAAATGCAGGACGGCGATCTGGTCGGCATCATCCGCACCGGGCGCGGCCTTGGTGCATTGCAGCAATTCACCAGCGACAAACGCATCCTGTATGCGGCCATAGACAAACTCACCTGGAATCCGATCAGCCGCGACATGATCCCGCGCTTTGGCGTCAACGATCCCGGCGCGTCGGCGGGCGAAGATGAAGATTCTCGCCAAGCGCGCCAGGACGCGCAAAATCGCTTCAATGAATTCCGTGACACGGTGTTTTCGGTCGGCACGCTGGGTGCGATCAATTTCGTCGTGCGCGGCTTGCGCGAATTGCCGGGGCGCAAAATGGTGGTGCTGGTTTCCGATGGCTTTCAACTTTTTGGACGCGACCGCGACAATACGCAGGTGCTCGACAATGTGCGCCGGCTGGTAGACCTCGCCAATCGTTCCAGCGTCGTGATCTATGCGCTCGATGCCAAAGGGCTGTTGCCGCTGGGCATGACCGCCGCCGACGACGTGAGCCAGATGTCGCAGCAACAGATCAACGAACGCTATTCCCAGCAATCCCAGGCGCTGGCCGATTCGCAAGAAGGGCTGACCTACGTGGCGCGCGAAACCGGCGGCTTTGCCATGCTCAACAACAACGATCTGAGCTTTGGCATCAAGCAGGTGCTGAAAGACAACGAGAGTTATTACCTGTTGGGCTTCGATCCCGAAGACAGCAGTTTCGACCGCAAGTTTCATGCGCTCAAAGTGCGCGTGACCCGCTCCGGCGTGCAAGTGCGCTCGCGTTCGGGCTTTCTGGGCATTGCGGATTCAGCGCCGCGCCCGCAGCCCAAAACCCGCGATGAGCAGATTCTGGCGACGCTCTATTCGCCCTTTGGCGCACGCGATTTGTCGTTGCAGATGACCTCGTTTTTTTTCAATGTCGAGCAACCATCAACGCCGGCAGCCACGGCTGCCGCGCCGTCGCCCAATGCCGCCGCGCCTAAGACGCAACCCAAGACTGCAAATGACAAAGACAACAAAATGCCGCCCGGCACGCTCTCGTTTGTGCGCTCGTTCTTCCACATTGACGCCGACAAGCTGACGTTCACCGATCTGCCGGACAACAAGAAGGAACTCAAGCTGGAATTGGTCGCCTTCGCGTTTAACGAAGAAGGCGTCGTGGTGGATCAACATGGGCGCTCGTTCGCCGTCACGCTGGACGCAGCCCGCTATCAAAAAGTGCTGGAGCGCGGCTTCTTTTATGTGGCTGACATCCCCATCAAAAAGCCCGGCGCCTATCAGTTTCGCGCCATCCTGCGCGACCCCAACAGCAGCAAAGTCGGCTCTGCCGGACAATTCCTGCAAATCCCGGATTTGAAAAAGAACCGCCTGGCCATGTCCGGCCTGGTCTTGACCGGCGAAACTCTCCCACCCGCCGGACAACCGGCCACGCCGCCGGCCACCTCGCAGGAAAGCGCGGTCAAGAATGTGGATTGGGAAGCGTCGGTGGCCTTGCGCCGCTTTCCCCGCAACGTGCGCCTGATTTATGGCTTTTTCGCCTACAACGCGACGCTCAACGCCGCCAAACAACCTGACCTCTTGCTGCAAGTGGAACTCTTTCAAGACGGCAAACGGGTTTTTCAAGGACAGCCGCGCCCGCTGGAATACAACGACAAATCCCAGCTGAAACGCCTGGATTGCGTAGGGCAACTCGGCCTGACCGGCTTCAGCCCCGGCGAATACATGTTGCACGTAATTGTCACGGATAAGCTGGCCAAACAGAAATTTGCGCAAGCCGATCAGTGGATGGATTTCAGCGTGCGTTAAGGCGGCTGGGTGTGCGTCAAATTTTTGCGAGCAGGTAAACGGACGCTTCGGCGCAAGTAACGCAACCCGCCGAGGTTGCGCGCTGTCGCAGCTACTGCCAGGGCTTCACTTGTGACGCCGTGCAACCTCAGCAGCATTCATTTCTACACAAGTCTACCGGCTCCGAGAAAAGCCCTGAAAGGGCGTAATTCAATAGCCGTGGGCAACGCCCACGGAACGGTTCGGGGAGAATTTTCGGCCCTGCCGGGGCCGCATTCGACGTCGAGTCCGGCCCCTTCAGGGCCGTAGAACCTGCTGACGGCCTACCGTGGGCGTTGCCCACGGCTATTGAATGCTGCCCTTTCAGGGCAAAGACACAGAGCGTCAGACTTGTGTAGAAACGAATGCTCAGCAGGTTGCGCTACGCCAGCGCGAGTCACACGTTGCTCCAAAAACATCCTTACGCAAAATTTTGACGGACACCTTAAGCGGCGGCGTGTATTGCCAGTGCCAAAACTCTATGCTACTTTACGCCCGCTTTTGACAACCAAGTTGCAAACCGAGCGGGGGTAATTCAGTGGTAGAATGCCAGCTTCCCAAGCTGGACGTCGCGGGTTCGAGTCCCGTCCCCCGCTCCAATTCTTTTCAGCCGCAATTCAACATTCTCTTTTCAATCCGCTGGAACTTCAGACCGATTCCAACTGCTTCGCTAACGTGAGGACGTCGTGTTCATCAGGCCGCAATGGCACGTGCCAGCAGTTTTCTCCCCCATCGCCGCGCCGTTGCGGCCTTGCTGTTTCTCTTGAATGTTTGCTGTCGTCCGCCATTGGAAAACGAGCCCACAGCTTGCTTGGGTTAGATCGAGTTTCATTTGCCTGTACAGGTGGGTGCGGAGCGCGGGTACGGTACCGCGCGCGTGAGCAAGCGGTGCGTCAAGTCGGGCGGATTGGTTCGTTACCCGAACCGCCGCTTGCTCACGCGCGCGGTACCGTCCCGCCGCGCGTTTTTTCTAGTGAAAACTGAGCTTTGACGATGTCCAATGAAATGACGATTTTGACGCGCGCTTTTGATTTGCTGGCTTGGCTCGTGCCGCGCACCGAGAAGTTCCCGAAGCTGTACCGCCAGACCGTGACCGCGCGCTTGCTCGACGCCGCGCTCGATTTTCAAGAGGCGCTCTTTGACGCGCTCAGCCAGAGCGGCACGACGCGCCAGCGGCATTTGCGCGCCGCCGATGCCCATCTGAACAAGCTGCGCCTTTACTTGCGGCTGGCCCATCAGTGGCGCTGGTTGAATGACGGTCAATATCACCACGTCAGCGAAATGGTCGCCGAAGTGGGCCGCTTGCTGGGCGGCTGGTTGAAGACGCAGGTTTAACCTGGTCGTATGCGCCCGACGGTGTTTTGCGCCTGTGCGGACGGGATTCGGCTGCGCCTTCTTTTAACTCTCCGCCGCGGCTGGCAAAGCGTACTCGGCCAGCAATACTGGAAGCCGGCACGCTCTGATTGAGGCGGCGGCGCGCACTGACGCCCGTGCGCCAGGCCCTTGAAGAGGGACGAAAGGAGTGGGACACATCACCGCCAGCCGAAAATCGGTATTGTTGTTACGGTTGCCCGGCGAGTTGTTGTTACGATTGACGGCGCGCGCATTGTCATGGTTGTTGATCCACGAACCGCCCCGCAGGTGCGTCACAGCGAACCCCGCAACTTGCGTTGCGCGGGCATCATTTGTCATCCAGCCCAAAGGTGTCAAAAAGCAAAAATTTTTGTAATTACTCAGCCCCAAAGGGGCGCAATATGATAGCCCGGTGCAACGCATTGGGTAACTACGCGGATAGTCGCCAAGCCCCAACGGGGCGCAATACTTATTTCGCCCCGTTGGGGCTTGCAGGATTTGGCGGTTTTTTCCCAGGGCGTTGCCCTGGGCTTCAAGATGTCGCCCCGTTGGGGCTGAGCAGTTACAAATTTTTTTCCTGCGCCCAAAGCGGCGCAGGGGGCTGGTGCATACGCACCTGCGCTTCGCGCACCGCCCCAGGAACAGTGTTCAGGAAGAAGAAGGGGGACGCACTACCACGACCCGAAAACCGGCATAGCCGTCGCGGACGCCGGGACGAAAGATGCCGCGGCACACAGAGCGCGCGTTGTCAACATTGTAGATCCACGAGCCGCCCCGCAGGACACGATCGTTATTCGTCTCGAGGTTTTCGTTCCACGCCTTTTCCTGCGGCTTTTCGTAATCGCTCAAACACCATTCCCAAACGTTGCCGCTCATTTCCTCTACGCCGTATGGCGATGTGCCATTGGGGAAAATACCTACGGCGCTGGTCTGGCCGATGCCTGTTTCGCGCACATTGCCTTTGGCCGCGTCGAACTTACCCGCGTAAGGATAGAGCCGCCCCTCAGTACCGCGCGCCGCCTTCTCCCATTCAAACTCGGTCGGCAAGCGCACCTTCCATTCATCAATCTTCTGCAAGTCGTAGCCGCCGCCCCAACGCCACGAGAGCCAGCGGCAAAAGGCGATGGCCTCGTACCAATTCACCGTATCGCGCGGGTGATTGTCGAATTTGAAAGACTGTTCGCGTGGCTGGCGGTCATCCTCATTCGCCGCCAAGCCCTCCCACCAACGCGGGTCGCCGTAGCCGTTGTCTTCGGCAAAGCAGCGGAACTGTGCATAGGTGATCGGATAGCGGCTGATCCAAAAGGCGGGCAGTTCGAGCTTGCGCGACTTGGCAGGGGCGTACCATTCGGCATCGTCAGCTTGCTTCTCTGCGCCGTACTGAAACGCGCCGCCGGGAATCTTGATCCAGGTAATGTTCGGCAAGCCATCGCTGGTTACGCCTACGCCCGGGCGATTGTCCAAGCGGATTATTTGCCCCAAAGCGCGCCCGATGGCGGCGCGGGCTTGCGGTTCAGGTTCAAGCTCGGGCTTATCCAGCCGTTTCAGCCATTTGTCCCGCAACCGTGCGCGCGTGGCCTCAGGCGTATGTGCGCCGCTACGCACAATGCATTGCGCGGCGATCTCAGGTTGCGCGTCGGCCAGCCACTCCAGCACCAGTGTGCAATCGTCGCTGTAAAGCCCGGCCAGCAGGATGGCGGCCTCTTCCCAATTCGTGCGCTGCCACCAACGGTCGGGTAGCCAAATGTCGGCGGCGTGCAAGTGCCCGGCATTGAGTTTGAAGTCCATGTACTTGGCGGCGAAGTATTCCTGCAACAGTTGATGGCTGAAACGCACTTCGTCGGCGACGTTGAGCAGGCTGGCGCAGCCAGCCAGATACAACAATCGTTCGTTCAACAGCTTTACGACTTCAGGTCGAGGTAGCACCGTGAGCGCCTCGCCCGCCTGGTTTTGGGCGCGTGGCGTTTGCATGGCAAAAGCCACGTGCGACAGACCGGCCATCAGCGGCTCTTGTTCGTCCGCCGGGATGCGTTCGCGTTGCAACAAGATTTCGACGAAGAGCCGGAACAACTCGCCGCGATAGTCGGGCAGCTTGCCATCCTGCTCTGCGAAGACGCTCGCCAGCATCAGCAGCATGTATGGATTGCGCGCCAAGACCATCAGGCTGGAAGGCTGCTCGCGCAGCCGCAGCCAGTCTTGCCAGATTGAATTGTCATCCTCGCCACGCCAGTCACGGCCCCAGCGCAAACCGGATGGCAGTTGATTTGCGATCCAAAACACGCGCCCCGGCTCACTCAGCTTCCCCGCGAATTCTTCGGTGAAACGTGCAAGTTGTTGGCGCGCGCCCTCACCGGCCAGCCTCCAAAACAACGCCTCGCCCTGTTCGTCGCCCAGATAGTGTTTGACGAATTCCTGCATGCGCAACGGATCGAGCGGCGTGATGTTGATGCGGTCGAACTTAAGGTCAATGGTGTAATCCAGCGCGCGGCACGACACCACAGCCAGCAACGATGGATGCGCTTCGATGAAGCGTTGCGCCAGCGGGTATTTCTGCGCGTGCTGTCCAGCGGGCAATTCGTTCAAGCCATCCAGCAACAACGCCGCGCGTTTTGCTTTGAGCAAGTCATCCAGATGCGCGCCCAATTCACCCAACTGTGCGGTGATAAACGCGGGCAGCGACTGCTCGGCGTCCGTCCAACGGCCCAAACGAATCAGCAGGGGCAGCGGGGCCTTCGCATCCTGCCGCGCGCGTTCAACCAACTCGGCGGCCAGCTTCCACAACGTCGTGGTCTTGCCTGCGCCCGGTTCACCAAGCAACACGGCGCGGCGCAGCTTTTGGATTTCTGCAACGGCGTTTTCAAAACGGCGCGGTTCAGCCAGCGCGTGCGCGTCTTTGCCTAGGCGCAGCGGCAGCAATTCAAACACGGCGCGCATCTCGGCGGGGCGGACCTGTTGTTGCGACGCGCCGCCAAGCGGCGTGTATTTGTCGGTGTTGATGAGCTCTTCGAGCGCCAGCCGATCCAGGTAAGCCAGTTCGGCGGTGCGTTGCGCGGCAAGCGACGTGGGAAGCGCGGCGGCAGGCAACGCGCGCAATAATTCGGCAAAGCCCACCTCGTAAGCGCGGCCCGCGAAATTGACGCTTTGATAATCGCTCAGGCGAAAGAGGTCATCGGGCGCGACGGGTTTGAACAAACAGGGAATGATGCGTTTACTTTTCGTTTCGGCAAGCCAGATTTCGCGCTGCACCCAGCGGCTGCGCAAGGCTTCGGGCGTCACCACCACGAGCAAGGCATCGGCCCGGTTGATGCCCGCGACAATCTCGGCGATCCATTCATCGCCGCCTTTGATGGCGATGGTGTCAATCCAACTGGCATGCCCGGCTTGCGCCAGATCGGCGATCAGGCGTTGGGCGAATTCTGTTCCCGTTTCGCGTTGATAGCTGACGAACACGCTCGTGCGGCGTTCTTGATTGAGTGAAGTCTGGCTCATCGGAATTTGCGATCAACAGCACTGGCAATGTCGTCGGGGCGTTTGGCGTGCGCGCCTGACTGTCTGGCTGCACACGGGCAGGCAATCTAAACTGCAATGTGGCGCAAGGCAAGCCTGGGTACGCACCGCTGCCAGCATGCACAGGGTTTTTGCAAAGTCCTCAAAACATCCGCCAATGACCTTTGACTGACTCCCGATTCCTGACTCCTGATGCCTGGCAAATTGAAAATCAGCCGGTATTTGCAGTTTGTCAGGAATCAGGAACCGGGAATCAGGCGTCAGTCAAACCGTTCGAGCGCTCTCGCTAGCGACTTTGCAAAAGCCCTGTGCATGCTGGCAGCCGTGCGTACCCAGGTGGTCAAAAAGCGGGTAGTGGCTCAAAGAGGAGAGGTCTTGCCGCAGACGAACGCTGAAAAACGCGGCTCAAACCTGTTAGCCATTCAATTGATCTGCGTTAGTCTGCGTTGATCTGCGGCCTGGCTCTCTCCCCATTGACCCACTACCAAAAAGAGAAAGACACGCAAGCTCTGATCGAACCTGCGTGTCTTTCCCCATAAAAAACTGCCTGTGTGCTTACAGCCCCTGCGCGGCGATGTATTTGATCAAATCCACCACGCGGCAGGAATAGCCCCATTCGTTGTCATACCACGACAGCACTTTGACCATGTTGCCGCCGATGACCTTGGTGTTCTCGGCGTCCACGATGGATGAGTTGGGGTTCTTCTTGAAATCCGAAGAGACCAGCGGCGCTTCTTCAAATTGCAGGATGCCTTTGAGCGGGCCGTTGGCGGCGGCTTTGAGCACGGCGTTGACCTCGGCGGTCGTGGTTGCCTTTTCGACTTCCATCACCACGTCAACCAGCGAGACGTTGGGCGTCGGCACGCGCACGGCGATGCCGTCAAATTTGCCTTTGAGTTCGGGCAAGACCAGCGAGACGGCTTTGGCGGCGCCGGTCGAGGTCGGAATCATCGAGAGTGCCCCGGCACGCGCGCGGCGCAAATCCTTGTGCGGGAAATCAAGGATGACCTGATCGTTGGTGTACGAGTGAATCGTCGTCATCAATGCTTTCTTGATCGCAAAGTTTTCGTGAATCACCTTGGCGACCGGGGCCAGGCAATTGGTCGTGCACGAAGCGTTCGAGATGACGTGATGGCTGGCCGGATCATAGGCCTTTTCGTTGACGCCCAGGACGATGGTGATGTCTTCGTTTTTGGCGGGCGCGCTGATAATGACCTTCTTGACTGGGCCACGCAGGTGGGCTTTGGCTTTTTCTTTGTCGGTGAAATGGCCGGTGGATTCGATGACGATCTCGGCGCCGACCTCTTCCCACGGAATCAACGCGGGATCGCGTTGCGCAAAGACGCGGAAGCGGTCGCCATTGACGGTGATCGAATCGGCGTCAGAAGTGATCTCGTGATCAAGATTGCCCAGGATCGAATCGTACTTGAGCAGATGCGCCAGCGTTTTGGTGTCGGTCAGATCGTTGACCGCGACGAAATCAATGTCTTTACTTCCCAGCGTCGCGCGCAAGACGTTGCGCCCGATACGGCCAAAGCCGTTAATGCCTACTTTGATACCCATTGCCTCTCCTTTGTGAGTCTACAGAATTTGCGATTGAGCGTGTGTGCCTCTAACGAGCGGATCAAGCAGCGTGCTTGAAACTGCGGAAGTTAGCGTAGCGTTTCTGAGCGTGTCAAGAATGCCAAGCATTACCCCTGTGTGTCGCGGGATGAGGGGCGTAAATGGCTGCGTTTACTGGTTGCGTTTGGCCTGACCCTGTTCTATCTTCCCGCTGCTGCCGGTCAGGCAGCGCAGCAACAGGCGCGCAACATCGTTACCAACGAAAGCGGAAATCAATTCTCCAGGCCGGAGGAGTCCCCACTTGCTCTCACAAACGATCTCGCATTACCGGATTCAGCGGCACATCGGCACCAGCGTCATCGGCGAAGTTTATTTGGCTGAGGATTTGAATTTGCGCCGCAAAGTCGCGCTCACTTTGCTGTCTGATAACTTCGTGCAAAATGCCGCCTGGATGCGCCAGTTGGCGCAAGAAGCCCGCGCCCTTTCCGCCCTCAATCATCCCAATATCCGTTTCATCTACGAAGCCGGGCAGGATCAGCAACAACACTTCATCGCCACCGAATTTGTCGAAGGGCCGACCTTGCGCGAGCATCTGGCGACCACGCGCATGCAATTGTCAGAGGCGTTGGAGGCGGCGCTGCAAATCGCCAGTGGTTTGGCGGCGGCCCACGCTGCCGGGATCATCCATCGGGATTTACGTCCTGAAAACGTGATGTTGCGGCCCGATGGTTACATCAAAATCCTCGATTTCGGCTTGGCGAAATTGGTGGAAGACGAGGCGGCGCCCAGCGCTGAAAGTGCGCCTGTTGCCCTAACCGGGACGCCCGCCGAAACGCCGCCCGGCCAAACCGAGGTCATTCATTATCACGACCCGTATCGAACCGCGCCGCTCAGTCAAACCAAAGGGCTGGAATCCCTGTTGTCTTCGTTGCAAACGCAACTCATCAGCCGCACCCAACTCTGGGGCATCGCCGGGGCGCTCAGCTATTACGCGCCGGAGCATTTGCGCGGTGCGCCGCTCGATCAACGCAGCGATATTTACAGCCTGGGCATCGTGCTTTATGAGATGTGCGCCGGGCGGGTTCCGTACAGCAGCACTACGGCGGCGGATATGCTCAGCCTGTTGGCCGAGCAGCCGGTCAGGCCTTTGCGGGAGCTATTGCATAACGCGCCGGAAGAGTTGGATTGGATTGTGCAAAAGGCCTTGGCGCGTGAACCGGAAGAGCGCTATCAGACCAGCAAGGAATGCCTGTCTGATTTGCGGCGCTTGAAACAGAAACTCGAATTGGCCGCCGAGCAACAACGCGTCGTTACACGTTCGCCGCAACATCCGCAGCGGTTTGAAACCCGCCCGATTGAACGGCCGCCTGGCGATTCCGGCGCCAATCAATCAAATCCAGCAGCGAATCCGTCAGCGAATCCGTCAGGCCGGCGCAGCGGTTCCGCCCCGCGCGAACTTTACCCGCGCGATTCAGGCGCGTTGCGGCGCGGTTCGGGCGCGCGCAACTTGCGCGATGCCTTGGATTCGCTGGCGGTCTTGCCCTTCGTCAATGTCAGCAACGATCCCGGCACCGAATATCTGAGCGATGGCATCACCGAAACGATCATCAGCACCCTGTCGCGTATCTCTGACTTGCGCGTGATGGCGCGCAGCACCGTGTTCAAATACAAAGGCCGCGTCGTTGACCCGCAGACGGTCGGCAATGAATTGGGTGTGCGTGGTGTGCTGGCGGGGCGTGTTTTGTTGCGCGGCGAAAACTTGGTCGTCAAGGTTGAGTTGGTAGACGCCGCCGACGGCTCGTTGCTCTGGGCCGAAAGCTATCAACGCCCGCACGGCGACATCTTTGAATTGGAAGCGGAGATTGCCAAGCAGATCACCGAGCATTTGCGTTTGCAGCTTTCCGGCGAACAGGAAGAAAAGCTGGCGAAACGCCACACCGACAACGCCGAGGCCTATCATCTCTATCTGAAAGGCCGCTTCTTCTGGAATCAGCGTTCGCCCGACGCCCTGAAAAAAGCTATCGAATGTTTCCTGCAAGCGATCAAGAAAGACAATCACTACGCGCTGGCTTACGCAGGCATGACCGATTGCTACACTCTGCTTAGTTGGGCCGCCGTGCCACCGCGCGAATTTGTGCCGAAAGCGCGCATGGCTGTGCTGAAGGCGTTGGAGATTGACGACCAACTCGCTGAGGCGCACGCCTCGCTCGGCTTTCTGACGCTTTGGTACGACTGGGATTTTCTGAAAGCGGAGCAGGAGTTCCTGCGCGCCATTGAACTCAATCCGAATTATCCGACCGCCCATCACTGGTACGGGTACAGCTTGGTCGTACAAGAGCGGATAGATGAGGGACTGGCGCGTATGCGTCATGCCCTCACGCTCGACCCGCTTTCGCTGATCATCACGACCGACATCGGCGAGATTTTGTATCGCGCGCGCCGCTACGAAGCCGCCTTGGCGCAATTGCAAAAAGCCATCGAGATGGACCCGAACTTTCAACTCGCTTATTCCTGGCGTGCCGTCAGTCTGCTCAAATTGGGTCGCGCTGCTGAAGTCATTCCCACCGTCGAACAAGGGCTGCGTCATTTCGGCGGCAGCCCGGGCCGCAAAACGGCGTTGGCTGTGGCCTGTGCGCTGGTGAATGACCGCACGCGCGCGCAGATGCTGTTTGAGCAATTGCAACAGGACGCGCTGCAAGAATATGTGCCGCCTTATTATTTGGCCTGTGTGGCGGCGCATTTGGGCGATTTCGACCGGGCCTTCGGTTATTTGGAGCGCGCTTATCAGGAACGCAGCGGCTGGATTCCCTGGTTGAAGCTCGACCCCATGTCTGACGTTTTGCGGCCCGACGCGCGGTTTAGCGATCTGCTGCGGCGCGTGGGCTTGAAGCCGTAGCGCGACTATAGCGGCTTGCAATTGGGGTTGTGCCGGGACGGTACCGCGCGCGTGAGCAAGCGGCACTTTGCGCTTACGCCATTGGCTGAACCGCCCAGGCTCCGCTTGCTCACGCATGTGGTACCGTCTTGATCTAACCTTTCAGACAGCGGATTTCCTGAGTTGCAGGGTTGACGGCAATTCGTTCGATCAGTAGTATGGCGCCTTCATAAAACAAGCTTTGACATTTCAAAACGGTTTGTGGCGGGTATAGCTCAGTTGGTTAGAGCGCTAGATTGTGGCTCTAGAGGTCGAGGGTTCGAGACCCTCTACCCGCCCTCAAAACTTCTCCCAAGGCTTTTCATTTTTCCCGCCAGTCATTCACGTAGAAAAAATAACCGAGCATTACGCTATCGTTGCGCGCCGTTGTTGTCTCTTTACAATGGGCGGCAAACCATCTTTGCGGGAGCTTTATGCCTGAAGAAACCAAAGTCGAAACCAAAGTCGAAACCAAAGTCGAAAAAAAGAAAAAGCAATTCATGACCTCCGAAGCCATGCACGAGGCCAAGGCCTTGATCATCGCGCACCGCTGGCGGTTGGTGCTGGGCGGCGTCCTGATGCTGGTTAACCGCTCGGTCGGATTGGTGCTGCCCACTTCGTCTAAGTGGCTGGTTGATGAAGTGATCGGCAAACATAACGGCACCTTGATCCCCTGGATTGCGCTGGCGGCGGCGGGCGCGACGGTGATTCAGGCCGCGACGACCTTTACGCTTTCGCAATTGCTGGGCGTCGCCGCGCAACGCGCCATCACCGACATGCGCAAACGCGTTATGGCGAAAATAGCGCATCTGCCCGTGCGCTATTTCGACTCGACGCAAACAGGCAAGCTGATCGCGCGCATCATGAACGACGCCGAGGGTATTCGAAACCTCGTCGGCACCGGCCTGGTGCAACTCACCGGCAGCATCGTGACAGCCGCCTTCGCCTTGGTAGTGTTGTTTTATCTCAACTGGAAGCTGACCTCGGTGACGATTGTCGTGCTGCTGTGTTTCGGCGGCGCGCTGGCTTACGCCTTCACCAACCTGCGCCCGCTATTTCGTGAACGCGGCGAGATTCAGGCGCAATTGACCGGGCGGCTGGCCGAATCGCTCGGCGGCATTCGCATCGTCAAAGCCTACACCGCTGAAAAGCGCGAAGAGATCGTCTTTGCCAAAGGCGCGCATCGCCTTTTCCGCAACATCGCCAAATCCATGACCGGCGTTTCCGCGACCAGTTCGTTTGCTTCGATTGTGATCGGCGTGATCGGCCTGATTATGATTTATGTGGGCGGCAATGCTGTGCTGGCGGGCGAGATGACGCTGGGCGACTTGGTGATGTATCTGCTCTTCACCGGCTTGCTGGCGCTACCCGTGATTGAAATGGCCGCGATTGGCACACAGATCACCGAGGCGTTTGCCGGTCTCGACCGCATCCGCGAAATTTTGAATATGACCACCGAAGATGAAGAAGACGCCCGCAAAGCGGCGCTCGGTGAAATGCAGGGTGAGATCGGATTTGAGGATGTGAGCTTTGAATACAACGCCGGTACGCCTGTATTGAAGCACGTTTCGTTCACCGCGCCCGCCGGTTCGACCACGGCGCTGGTCGGGTCGAGTGGTTCCGGCAAGAGCACGCTCATCAGCCTGGTGATGAATTTCAATCAGCCGCTCAGCGGCCAGATCAAGCTGGACGGGCGCGATTTGCAAGCGCTCAAACTCCACGATTACCGCAGTCATCTGGGCGTCGTCTTGCAAGACAACTTTCTGTTTGACGGTACCGTCGCCGAAAACATCAGCTTCTCACGCCCGCACGCCACGCGCGCCGAGATTGAAGCCGTCAGCCGCATCGCGCATTGCGACGAATTCATTCAAGGCTTTGAGAAAGGCTACGAAACCATCGTCGGCGAACGCGGCGTCAAGCTCTCGGGCGGGCAACGCCAGCGCATCGCCATCGCGCGCGCCCTGTTGGCCGATCCGAAGATTTTGATTCTCGACGAAGCAACTTCCAGTTTGGATAGCGAGAGCGAGGCGCTGATTCAGGAAGGTCTGCGTTCCTTGCGGCAAGGGCGCACGACCTTTGTCATCGCCCACCGGCTTTCGACGATTCGCAGCGCCGAGCAAATCCTCGTGCTCGAAGGCGGCGAGATCGTCGAACGCGGCACGCACGACGAATTGCTGGCGCTGGATGGACGCTACAGACAGCTTTACGACAAGCAGTACAAATTCGAACGCGATCAATTCATCAACCCCGGCGAAGACTTTACGCCCGACCTGCCCAAGGTTGAATTGGCGCGCCCGGCAGCGCGCCGCGGCATGAATTCAATCTGAAAATTGCAGACTGAGATTGTCCACGCTCACATCAAAAGGAGACCCCGCAGTTATGGCCGAAGAAACTCAAAGTTACGCAAAACATACGCGCTGGCACACGCCCTTTCATTTTGTGTTATTCCCGATTTTGCTGCTGCATTTGTTGTACTCGATTTATCTGCTGTACCAAACGCCCGATTTTGCGCATGTTGAAGCTTTGTTGTTAGCGTTTGGGTTGCTGGTAATGATGTTACTCGTGCGCATCAACCCCTTGCGCGCGCAAGATCGGTTGATTCGGCTGGAAGAGCAGTTGCGTTTTCAGCGTGTGTTGACGCCGGAATTGGCCGCGCGCGCCAGCCAATTGCCCGTGCGGTTTATCGTTGCCTTGCGGTTTGCTTCAGACCAGGAATTGCCGGGCTTGGTACAACAAGTCTTGGAGCAGAAATTTGAAAAACCTGCTCAGGTGAAACAAGCCATTCAGGTCTGGCGTGGTGACTATTTTCGGGTGTAATTCAGACCGTTTGGAAGTTGTGTTGCGATAAAAAATGCCGCCGCGAAACTAAACTTTAGTTTCGCGGCGGCATTTTTTATCTCTGGACTGAGTTGTTTGTTATAGATTTCAAGATAATGCTTTTCCGTAGCCAGCCCGCGAATGCGGGCGACAGCGTAAAGTTAGCCCTGGGTGGTGAGAGCGTGAATGTGCAAGCCCACGAAGTGGGCGACAGATATTGGTCTGCTGCCCACTTCGTGGGCTTGGCTGCTAATACGTCCAGTACCCAGGGTTGCGGCTGCGCCTTCACCCTGGGCTATATTCTGGCCACCCGCTGCGCGGGTTCAATTCGGAAATTCTTTTTCTTGAAATCTATAGTAACAACTGCCACTAGCTTGGCCTCCCACTCCGGGTTATCTATGCAGGGACGCAAA